>DASWMZ010000171.1:0-45436 GCA_036399495.1 Pedobacter sp. | reverse complement strand
TTCTTGCTGTGAGCCTGGGGGTGGGTGTTGTTAACTCAAACATGAAGAACGCAACTATGAAACCCCTTTCAATCCTCGACCGTTTTCTAACCTTATGGATATTCTTGGCAATGGCCGTGGGTATTTCTATCGGATATTTCTATCCAAAAATTGAAATACAGATAAATCAGTTTAACTCTGGAACAACGGACGTTCCTTTAGCTATTGGTTTGATCTTAATGATGTATCCGCCTTTGGCTAAGATACGTTACCGAGAATTACCTAAAGTTTTTATGAATATAAAAATACTTAGTGTATCACTTTTACAGAACTGGGTTATTGGACCTCTTTTGATGTTTTTCCTGGCGGTTTTGTTTCTGCACGATTACCCCGAATACATGACCGGATTGATACTAATCGGTATCGCCCGGTGTATCGCCATGGTGATTGTTTGGAGTGATTTAGCAAAGGGCGACAGCCTTTACACTGCTGGACTGGTTGCCTTCAACTCAATCTTCCAAATCTTCTTTTATAGCTTGTACGCATGGATTTTCCTTACGAAGCTCCCTCCTCTTTTCGGATTACAAGGCTTTGATGTGAATATTACCATAGGTGAGATTGCAGAAAGTGTGTTTATTTTTTTAGGAATTCCTTTCCTTGCCGGACTACTATCAAGAATAGTTTTGACACGGATAAAAGGCGATGAATGGTATGAAAAAACATTTATCCCGGCTGTTAGCCCTCTTAGTTTGATAGCATTATTATTTACTATAACACTAATGTTCAGCCTGAAAGGAAGCTTAATCGTAAGTATCCCTTTAGATGTATTGCGAATTGCAGTACCGCTGACTTTTTACTTTATCATAATGTTTTTTGGGGCATTTTACCTGGCAAAAAGAACAGGGACCGATTATGAAAAGTCGACATCGCTTGCTTTTACCGCTGCGGGAAATAACTTCGAACTCGGTATTGCGGTAGCAATTGCGGTATTTGGGGTGAACTCGGGAGCTGCCTTTGCTGCGGTGATCGGGCCGTTGATTGAGGTGCCGGTATTGATAATGCTTGTTAAATATGCGTTAAGGCAACGGTATAAATTTAAGTGATGCAAAGTAATTAGCCACTAAGGCTCGAAGATTTCTTATTGCCTTCGCGCCGCGGTGTCTATTCATAATAAACATCCCAATCAACATAACTCATAAGTTCATGAAAAATCTTCTATTCGTTTGTGTAGAAAACTCTAACAGAAGCCAAATGGCCCAAGCTTTTGCCACTATTTATGGTAAAGACAAAGTAATCGCTCACAGCTCCGGTTCAAGGCCGTCCGGAAAAATTAATCCAAAAGCTATTGCAGCCATGCAGGAATTAGGTTATGATTTAAGCAAACATCAATCTAAGTCCCTGGATGAGATCCCGCAAATAGAATATGAATATGCCATTACCATGGGATGCGGGGATGAATGCCCATTGGTGAACGCTAAAAACAGAGATGACTGGCAGTTGCCAGACCCTGGAAATATGGAACCGGAAGAGTTTAACAACGTTCGGGATGAAATTAAAGAACGCGTAATCGATCTATTGAAAAAGATTGAAGACTAATTCAGTTCAACGTAAAAATCAATGTGAGTTAGTCTGCGTTCCTAAAATCGCACAGACAATTTGATCCAATAATTGATGAGCCATAGAGTATTGCTATTAATAATCAAGGATTCACGCACTAAGTCATTATATAAAGAAATAGATTACTTAAAATATATCAACTAATTGATTTATAATCGCAATTAACTTAAAGTTAAGCTTTAAAACACCCTAATCTAGTCGCCTTTATTGCATATCGCTGACCTATTAGACCTTCACCGTTCTAAAATAACAACTATCTTTGTTGCATTTAAGATGAGCAAGCAAGGGAGAATTTTAGTAGCTATGAGTGGCGGAGTTGACAGCTCCGTTGCAGCGGTGATGCTTCACGAACAGGGCTACGAAGTGATTGGCTTGACTATGAAAACATGGGACTATGCTTCGTCTGGAAGTTCATCAAAAGAGACCGGTTGCTGTAGTCTTGATTCCATCAACGATGCCCGCGCGCTTGCTGTCGGCTACGGTTTCCCCCACTACATTCTTGATATTAGAAACGAATTTGGAGATTTCGTAATCGACAATTTTGTGGATGAGTATTTAGCTGGCCGCACCCCTAACCCTTGCGTTCTATGCAACACGCATATTAAATGGGATGCACTGTTGAAGCGGGCGAACAAATTAGATTGTGAATTTATTGCTACGGGGCATTACGCAAATATCCGTCAGCACGATAATGGGCGTCATGTAATTTCTAAAGGAAAAGACGAGAATAAGGATCAGAGCTATGTGCTTTGGGGAGTATCTCAGGAAAACCTCGCGAGAACTAAATTTCCTCTTGGGAGCTTTTCTAAAGCCCAAATAAGACAAATGGCTCTCGATATGGGGCAGGAGGAGCTGGCGAAAAAAAGCGAGAGCTATGAAATTTGCTTTGTTCCTGATAACGATTACAGAGCTTTTCTGCGGAACCGTGTCGAAGATTTGGATGAACGGATAGGTCCGGGCAATTTTGTGCTAACTAACGGAACCGTAGTGGGCCAGCATAAGGGTTATCCCTATTATACTATTGGTCAGCGAAAAGGATTAGGTGTGGCCTTTGGTCATCCGATGTTTGTCACCGAAATTATGCCTGCAATAAATACAGTTGTTTTAGGCACAGCAGATGAGCTGGAGCGTTCCACTGCCCTTGTGCGTGGATTGAACCTGATTAAATACGAAACAATTACAGAGCCGATGGAAGCGATTACCAAAATTCGCTATAAAGATTCAGGAACAATGAGTTCTATCGTTCAGCAGGGTGAGCATATGAAAGTAGATTTCCATCACTCGGTAAGTGGGATTGCTCCGGGGCAATCTGCGGTGTTTTACGAAGGAAATGATTTGCTGGGGGGCGGTTTTCTAATTTAATTATCATGAGGCGAATAGCGTTTATTGGCCTTATTCTTTTCTATTCGTTTCAATCATTCGCTCAAATTAATTTTCAAAGTGCGCTTAACGACTGTAAAGTATCCGGCAGCATTACTATTTACGACCTTAAAAATCAAAAATAACTTTTCAGCGATTCCACTGACGCCAAAATAGAAACACTTCCGGCCTCGACCTTTAAAATAATAAATCTCTTAATTGCATTAGAAACTGGTGTAATAAAAGATGAGAATGCAGTAATTAAGTGGCCGGGCAAGACAGATACTACTCTTTACGGATACCGGCCTGAAACTTATAAAGACATGACTATCAGACAAGCGTTTGAGGTCTCTGCAGGTTGGGTATTTATTGAACTCGCAAAGAAAATAGGGCGTGAAAAATATAGCAAATACCTGGATTTATGTAAATATGGCAATAGTAAGCTTTCTGAGAAAGGAGTTGATTTTTGGAATTTCGGAGCCTTTGCAATTTCTCCAATAAACCAAATTCGGTTTTTATTAAAGCTCTATAATAAGCAATTGCCTTTTTCTGCCCGGAACCTCGAAATTACCAGGAAAGTGATGATTGCAGAGCGGCTTGAAAAAGGTACTATCAGCGCTAAAACCGGCTGGACCAGAGTAAACGGAAAGGACATTGGCTGGTGGGTTGGTTTTATAGAACGCCAAGACAATGTCTATTTTTTTGCTACAAGGTTAGCAAGAGGCCAAAATTCTACTCAAACTAACTTCGGAAAGTGCAGAAAGGAAGTAACAAAGAACGTTTTTAGGCAGTTGAAAGTAATCAGGTAGACCGCGCTTATGTGTATGTAGCTAAGAAGCACCTGATTAAAGTCTGGATAAAACAACCTAGTTCGCTCCCATTTTCATTATCGGCATCTTATAACTGAACGGAAAATTGGGATCTATCTCTTTCAAAAGGATTTTTGAAGTTTTTTCCGGTTTCATAATCGGCATAGTATATGTTACCTGCCCCTCTTCAAAAAGCTCAGTTCTGCTCTCTAATCCAAGTTTTAAAGGCAAATGTTGACTAAAAAATATTGGTTTGGTTTTCAGCGGTATCTTCGGAACTACATCCAGGTTTATGTCACTTATTTGTGATTTAAAACGTGAGCCTGTCACTGTTGGCGTATTTAGAGATGCTATACTGGTTTCCTGTGCAGAAACCAAAGTTGTACATGAACAGATTACCATCAGAACGAGTAATTGCAGAATTGCTTTCATTGGCTTGAACTTTTTATAAAGGTCACTATTCTTTTTCA
Source organism: Pedobacter sp. (assembly GCA_036399495.1). GTDB lineage: Bacteria > Bacteroidota > Bacteroidia > Sphingobacteriales > Sphingobacteriaceae > Paradesertivirga. Next base: position 41,202 of record DASWMZ010000171.1, on the reverse strand, counting down.
ATTTCCGCTGATGCAAAGCCATCTTCTTTAGCAGAAGCCCGCATTAAAAGCAACAGAGATAGCCATTTACGCTTTTCTACCCGGAACCTTGAAATTACCAGGAAAGCAATGGTTGCCTGGCCTATTGAAAAAGTTACTATCAGCGTTAAAACGGGTGGACCAGAGTATACGGAAAGGACGTTATTTGGTGGGTTGGTTTTCTAGAACGCCAAGATAATGTCTATTTTTTTGATACAAGATTAAGCGAGAGACCAAAAATTCTACTCAAACAAACTTCGGGAAGTGCAGAAAGGAAGTAACAAAGAACGTTTTTAGGCAGTTGAATTTGATTGATTGACTTTTGCTGATTGCAACTAGTTAGAATTGCAATTTCACCAGCAACAAGTAATGCTCCGATAAACGACTTTACCTCCAATCCTAAACCCGGGTGAAATGGATACCGGCCCGAGCGTAATGCCTGTAGGCGTATGAATGAAACACGGGACTACAGAAAATAGTAGCAGCAATTACCTTTCCTAATCCTTTAATCAACTTAATATTAATCACACAAGTCGCAGTTATCTATCATTTCATATTCTAAAAATTATATTCATTAAATCTCTCTTCCACACCATCTTAAATGAAATGATTTTGCAATCCTTCTTTTAATGTCTTTATTTGCAAAAAAAGCTTCTTGAATGGCAAAAAATCTACTCATAGTTGAATCTCCGGCAAAAGCAAAGACAATAGAGGGTTATTTAGGCAAAGATTTCCTGGTGAAATCGAGCTATGGCCACATTCGGGATTTGGTTAAAACCGATGATGCGATAGATGTAAACAACAATTTCGAACAGAAGTATGAAGTTCCGGCTGATAAGAAAGCCGTAGTTGCAGAACTTAAAAAACTAGCCAAGGAGGCCGAAACGGTTTGGCTTGCATCGGATGAGGACCGCGAGGGAGAAGCCATTTCGTGGCACCTTTTTGAGACCTTGGGCTTGAAAGAGGATTCTACCAAGCGCATTGTTTTTCATGAAATAACAAAGCCTGCTATCTTAAAAGCGATTGATAGTCCGAGGAAAATAGATTATAATCTGGTTCATGCGCAGCAAGCCAGGCGTGTGCTCGACAGATTAGTGGGTTTTGAGCTTTCGCCTGTATTGTGGAGAAAGGTTAAACCTTCCCTATCTGCCGGCCGTGTTCAATCAGTTGCGGTGCGTTTAATTGTTGATAGGGAGCGTGAGGTTACGGCATTTAAGGCCAACGCGGCTTATAAGATTATAGCCATCTTCACAACAGGAAAAGCCAAAGAATTATTAAGAGCGGAATTGCCCGAGCGATATGACACCGAGGCGGAAGCGACTAAGTTTTTGGAGGATTGCAAATCTGCCAGTTTTACAATTACGAGCTTAGAAACCCGCCCAACGAAACGCGGGCCGGCTGCGCCTTTTACAACCTCTACGCTTCAACAGGAAGCCAGCAGAAAATTAGGTTTTTCGGTTTCCAGAACCATGACGGTAGCCCAAAAGCTTTACGAATCGGGAAGAATTACTTACATGCGTACCGATTCAGTCAACTTGTCGGAAACCGCTTTAAATGCCGCTGCGGCGGAAATAAACTCTGCTTACGGCGCAAAATATCACGAACAGCGAAAATTTAAAACGAAATCGGCCGGGGCGCAGGAAGCACACGAGGCGATTCGTCCTACATATTTTGAGCAGCATACCATTTCTGGCGATGCTTCGGAGGTGCGTTTATACGACCTCATCTGGAAACGCGCCATCGCTTCACAAATGAGTGAGGCGCAGTTCGAAAAGACAACTGCTAAAATTGGTATATCAACACGCAAAGAGAATTTTGTAGCCAACGGTGAAGTGATGAAGTTCGACGGATTTTTGAAGGTTTACATGGAGTCTACGGATGAAGAAGATACCGAGGTACACCTGGATGGCGAGGAGACAGACAACGCGATTCTTCCGCCTTTAGCAAAAGGTCAAACGCTTACAGCACAGCAAATACAGGCGACAGAACGTTTTAGCCGTCCGCCTGCCAGATATACTGAGGCGAGTTTGGTTAAGAAACTTGAAGAATTGGGTATTGGCCGCCCGTCTACCTACGCGCCTACTATTTCTACGGTTCAGAACCGTGGGTATGTAGTAAAAGAAGACCGCGATGGCAAAACCAGAAGCTTCTGTGTATTTACCCTGGCAGATGGCAATCTTAAAAAAGAAACAAAAACAGAAATAACCGGAGCTGAAAAATCAAAACTCTTCCCGACCGATATTGGTGGTGTTGTGAATGATTTCCTGGTTCAGCACTTTAAAGGAATTGTTGATTTTAACTTTACTGCGAATGTTGAAAAGCAGTTTGATGAGATAGCTCACGGATTAATGGAGTGGACTCAAATGATCAAATCGTTTTACAGTCCGTTTCATCTTGAGGTTGAAAATACGATTCAAACCGCCGACCGCGCAAGCGGCGAGCGTTTGTTAGGCGTTGACCCTGCAAGCGGCAAAAACGTTTATACTAAAGTTGGGAAATTCGGACCTTTAGTGCAGATTGGAGAAATTGATAATGAAGAAAAGCCGCGTTACGCGAGTTTGATGAAGAATCAATCCATCTCCTCTATTACATTGGAAGAGGCTTTGGAACTTTTCAAACTTCCTTTAAAGCTAGCCGATTATGAAGACAAAGAAGTAATCATCGGCGTTGGACGTTTCGGTCCGTATGTGAAATGGGGTGAAGCTTTTATCTCGCTTCCGAAAAATGAAGACCCTTTATCGGTAACTCAGGAACGTGCCATCGAAATCATCAAACAAAAAATCGAGGTTGATGCTCCTATCGCTGAATACAATGGCCATGGAGTCACTAAGGGAAAGGGCCGTTTCGGCCCGTTCATAAAATGGAAGGACTTGTTTATAAATGTACCTGCGCGGTATAACTTCGACACTTTGAACCAAGCTGAAATTGAAGAGCTGATTGAAAAGAAGCTTGAGAAGGAAGCCGGACGATTTATCCAAAGCTGGGAGAGTGAAAAAATTGCGTTAGAAAATGGCCGCTGGGGGCCGTTCATTCGTTTTGGCAAACTGATGCTAAAGCTGGGTAAAAATCCAGAAACCAACCAAAAGTACACACCAGAAGAGCTGGCTACGCTTTCGCTGGAAGAAGTGAAGAAAATGATCGTTGGGCAAATTCCTGATGCTTTTGAGCCAAAGAAAAAACAAAGCAAAAAGGCGGCGGTTAAACCTGTAAAAAAGAAATAGTCTGCTATTGTTCGACATTATCGATAATAGGACCTAAACTCTTTTCTATGAAGAAAGACCTTCCCGAAAATATAGTTGAAGATATTGCGGTTGCCGTAGTTCTTGAAGATTCCACTCCCGAAAGCAAGGACTGGAACGTTTACCTCGTCAACCTGAAAAATCAACCGATCGAAACTGTTTTAGTTAGTTCGAAAGGTTATGGACTGAAGGATGGCGAAGAAGTAAAGACATCTATTTTGCGCCATTCTATCGGCGACCTTGCCGCGAGGGACTATGCAAAAATTGAAGCTATCGACGAGCAAGTTTTTGGTCTCACCAATGAATACTGGCTCAGTTATTATATCGGTAGTAACATCTACGACAAAAAATTCATCTTCCTCCCTGAGAGCATTATCGAATCTAATTTCATCAGGATACCTGTATTAAATAAGGTTGGGGTGATGATAGGCTAGGCGTTATAGCATTCGCCTTAATTTCCCTATATTTCAGGAACAATCTAAACCCACATGTTCCTGAAAAAGCCTTCATTCAGAAATTCTCAGAATTTCTTCATTCTCCTCTTAGTTGCCTTAGCGGCATTCGCTGTTTTAAGCAGGAATAGCACGCCAAGAAAGAGCTATAAGAATAATTATGAAGCTTACAGTGCTTATGTGGAAAGCTATACAACTGGCATTATTTCGCGGCACAATGCGGTACAAGTTAGATTAGCTTCTGATGTACAAAGCCTGCATGCCAAAAACGAGGTACTAGCCGATGGCTTGTTTCAGGTTTCGCCAGAAGTTAAAGGAAAAGCATACTGGACCGACTCGCGAACAATCGAATTCAGACCTGAAAAGAGTTTTGAACCGGGTGAATATTATACAGCCAAGCTCGACTTGGCGAAAATAATGGATGTCCCAAAAAAACTCAAAGAGTTTAATTTCGATTTCGAAACCATCAAGCAAGATTTCTCTATTGAATTTGCAGGACTACGTTCTGTATCAAATAATTCGGCTGACAAAATGCGTCTTACAGGGAGCATCACAACAGCTGATGCAGAAGAAACCACTCAAATTGAAAAAATAATTAAAGCCAGTTACGACGGTGAAGCTAAAGTAAACTGGGAACACAACATCGAGGGGCGCACCCACACATTTACAGTAAACGACCTGAACAGGGCCAATGTAGAGAAACCAGTGACGGTATGGTACGACGGAAGTCCCATTAACGTAAAGGGCAATAAGTTTTCAAAAATTAATGTTCCGGCAAAAGACGATTTTAAGGTGGTGGGATTACGTATCGTTCAAGACAAGGAGCAATATGTGCTTATCCAGTTCTCCGACCCTATTCGCGTTGGTCAGGAATTAAGCGGCCTTTTAGGTATTAGTAATACAGAAATGCCGGCTTATACCATCAGTGGAAGCGAAGTAAAGCTATATCCTTCTGCCAGGTTAGACGGCAGTTACAATGTATTTGTGAATGAAGGGATTGAAAATTTTGAGGGCAAAAAACTTACAGCATCATTCAACGGTAACGTCGTTTTCGAAAACACCGAACCCAGCGTGGCTATCCCCGGCAAGGGAGTAATATTACCACATTCAGGTAAATTGCTTATGCCTTTCGAAGCAGTAAATCTCAACTCCGTTGATGTTACCATCATTAAAATTTACGGAAACAATATTCCTCAGTACCTGCAGCAAAACACCATAGATGGCGCTAACCAGTTGAGACAGGTGGCAAAGCCGGTTAAACAAATTACTATCCGGCTGGATGCTGATAAAAGCGTAAACCTTCATAAGAAAAATCGATTCATGCTGGATATTGATAAACTAATCCGCACCGAGCCCGGAGCCATTTACCGGATAACCATCGGTTACAGACCGGGCTATTCGGTTTATACCTGCAAGGCGGGAGACGAACGAACAAGTCAGTCTGGGGAGGATGAAGACGGGGAGTATTATGAAGATGACGACTACAGCGGCAATGGCGGTTCTGTATTGGACGACGATGATGATTTCTGGAAACGTTATGACAACTATTATCCTTTTGGATCTAACTGGAACGAACGAAACAACCCGTGTAGTGATTCTTATTACAACCGGGACCGATGGGCATCCAGAAATGTACTGGCTTCAAACATTGGCCTGATTGCAAAGCAAGGAAGCAGTAACAATTTAACTATCGCGACAACAGATATTCTCTCGGCTTCTCCGCTTGAGGGAGTAACCTTGGAGCTGTTAGATTACCAGCAACAGATCATTGGGACTACCAGCTCAGGCAGCGATGGCCTGGCCAGCATTGAGTTAAAGAGGAAGCCTTACTTGCTTGTAGCCAAAAAAGGCGAAGAACGCGGATACTTGCGACTTGACGATGCCAGCTCGCTCCCACTTACCCGATTTGATGTAGGCGGCACGCAAATTCAAAAGGGATTGAAGGGTTTTATTTATGGCGAAAGGGGCGTTTGGCGACCTGGGGATTCTTTATTCCTGACATTTATTTTGGATGATAAACAAAACCCGCTGCCCAAGGGACATCCTGTGGAATTCGAATTATATACACCTCAGGGACAATTATATAAACAGCTAACACAAAACAAATCGGTTAGAGGATTTTATGTACTAAAGACAAGCACCGAGCCGTCCTCTCCTACTGGAAACTGGATGCTAAAAGTAAAAGCTGGAGGTGCCAAATTCGAAAAGAAAATTCGGGTTGAAACCATCATGCCAAACAGGCTTAAGATTAATTTATCCTTTGGGAACCAAAAACAGCTGATTAAAGACTCTCAGTCGCAGGGAACATTAAAAGCTGAATGGTTGTTCGGAGGAGCAGGCCGGAACCTCAATGCCAAAGTTGATGCGTTCTTATCGTCGGAACCTACAGCCTTTCCAAAGTATAAGGAATATGTATTTGACGACCCCGTGCGTCCTTTCGAAACCCAGCTTCAAAGTGTTTTTGATGGCAAGCTTGACGAAAATGGTTTAGCTTCTGTTAAGGCAGACATCAATGTGGAACAACAGGCACCCGGTCGCCTAAGCGCCAGCTTCATGGTAAAAGTATTTGAACCTGGTGGAAACTTTAGTATCAACCAGGTTTCTCTTCCTTACAATGTCTATAAAGGTTACGTCGGAATAAAGGTCCCTGAAAGTTCAGCGAATGGTGGAATGCTGGTAACCGGTGTAAACCACGCAATTGATATCGTGTCTGTGGATACCGAGGGAAATCTTCAGCGTGATGATCGTTCGGTGGAGATAGAGTTATATAAAATGAGCTGGCGCTGGTGGTGGGATGAAGAAGAAAGTTCTGTAAGTAATTTCACTCAGGATGAGTACAACAAACTGATACAAACGGCAACTGTGAATCTGAACGGAGGTAAAGCGAGCTGGCCACTCCGGGTTAATCAACCAGAATACGGTCGTTATCTGTTGCGGGTGCGCGATCCCCAAACTGGCCATTCAACAGGAAAAATCATTTACATCGATTGGCCTAATTGGACCGAGCGACTGCAAAATGAGAATCCTACCGAAGCTGCAATGCTCTCCTTTACCGCTAACAAAAACAAATACAAAGTCGACGAAACGATAGAGCTTACCATTCCTACCGGGAATGCCGGACGTGGATTAATCAGCATCGAAAATGGAAGTCGGGTAATCAAAACATTTTGGTTTGAAGCCCAAAAAGGACAAACCCGTTTCAGGTTTAAGGCGGATAAGACTATGTCGCCTAATATATTTGTCAATGTCACCTTGCTTCAGCCGCATTCTCAAACGGCAAACGATTTACCTATCAGAATGTATGGCGTAATTCCGATTGAAGTAGAGGACCCCGAAACAATCCTTAAGCCAGTAATTTCAATACCTGATGAAATTAAACCAGAAACGCAATCATCCATCACCGTATCAGAGGCATCGGGAAAACCAATGACCTACACTATTGCTATCGTCGATGAGGGTTTGCTGGATATCACAAATTTCCAAACACCCAATCCACACACTTCATTTTATGCGAGAGAAGGGTTAGGTGTAAAAACTTGGGATCTCTTCGATTACGTAATTGGGGCATACGGCGGGGATTTGCAACGAATTTTGAGCATTGGTGGCGACCGAATGTCGGGAAAAGGAAAAAATCAAACCGCGAATCGTTTTAAACCCATCGTAAAATACCTTGGGCCGTTTACTTCTAACGGTAGTAAACAGACCCACCAATTTAAGCTTCCCCAATATGTTGGTTCGGTAAAAGTAATGGTGATTGCTGGTGAAGACGGTGCCTATGGCTTTGCCGAAAAAGCGGTGAAACTGAAAAAACCGCTTATGATTCTTGCAACAATGCCACGGGTCTTAAGTCCGGGTGAACAGTTAAAATTGCCGGTAACGGTATTTTCAATGGATAATTCAGTGAGGAATGTGAGCATCCAGGTGCAATCTAATGCCTTCGGTTACCCCACAGGAAACAGCAGAACCATATCTTTTAGTAAGCCCGGAGAACAAATGGTGTTCCTCGATTTATTAACGAAAAATTTCTCAGGTATTGGCAGACTCAAAGTCACCGCCAAAAGCGGAAGAGAAACCGCAGTATTTGATGTAGAACTTGATGTCAGGAATCCTAGTCCGTTTATTACCAGAGTAATTGAGAAAACAATAGAACCAGGTACTTCCCTCACAATACCTTTTAACGCCTTTGGCACAGCCGGAACCAGCAAGGCTACTCTTGAAGTATCTTCTATTCCTGCGCTTAACCTCGAAAAACGGTTAAGTTATCTGGTGCAGTACCCGCACGGATGTATTGAGCAAACCACTTCATCAGCCTTTCCGCAACTTTATCTGGCAGATATCACTGATTTATCTCCAGGAAGAAAAGCCATTGTTGAGCGTAATATCAAAGCCGCTATCGGACGGTTAAACGGGTTCCAATTACCAGATGGTAGTATGACTTACTGGCCTGGCAGCACCGAACCCGATGAATGGGGCACCAATTACGCCGGACACTTCTTGATTGAAGCAGAAGCCAAGGGCTTTACCCTTCCTCCCGGCTTCCTAAGCCAATGGAAGAAGTATCAAAAAACAAAAGCCGTTTCCTGGACACCGTCAACCAGTAATTTCTATGGAGGCGACCTTTCGCAGTCTTACCGACTTTACCTTTTAGCATTAGCGAAATCGCCCGAACTTGGAGCAATGAACCGCCTTCGGGAATTTAAATATCTTTCGGATGCTGCCAAATGGAGATTAGCAGCTGGATACCGCCTTGCGGGGCAACCAGAAGTAGCGGTTCAATTGATCAAAGGTTTACCGTTAGCAATAAAGCCATACAATCAGTCTTATGGCACCTATGGTTCGGACCTTCGCGATGAAGCCATGATTTTAGAAACCCTCACCTTACTGGGGTATAAAAAAGCCTCCGACCAACTCGTTCGGGAAATTGCAGCAGAACTGGGTCAGGAAGATTGGTACAGCACTCAAACTACTGCGTACGCTTTGATTGCGATATCAAAATACTGTGGTGCAAATACTTCTGGGAAAAAACTGAAGTTCAACTATCAATTAGATAAATCAAAATCAGGTGTAAACAGTGCTACTTCCGTTTGGCAATTACCTGCGAACCTGAATTCAGGTGCACATAAGGCTTCCCTTTCAAATACGGGAACTAACCGATTGTTCGTTAAAATTATATTACAAGGGAAACCAGCCATCGGTGATGCGGTTCCTGCCTCCGAAAACCGGTCTATACTTACCATGCGTGTAGGATATTTCAACCTCAAAGGCGAGAAAATAGACCCATCCCGAATTACGCAGGGAACTGATTTCCTGGCGCAGGTCAATGTCCGTAATCCCGGCAAACGAGGTAATTATAACAACCTTGCCCTGAGCCAGTTTTTTCCTTCCGGATGGGAGATAATAAATACCCGCCTTATGAATACCGAAGACGTATTTAAACCCTCACCATCCAATTATATAGATATCCGCGACGACAGGGTTAATACCTATTTTCATCTTCAAGGCGACAAGGAGGCAACCTATTTCGTATTGCTCAATGCATCGTATACCGGACGCTTTTACCTCCCTCCAACACGCTGCGAAGGAATGTATGACGGAAGCATAAGTGCATCGTCCGAAGGTCAATGGGTAGAGGTAGTAAATCCATCCGCAATACTTACCGCGAAGTAGTGAAGAGCAGGATAAAAAAGATATTGCATTACTTACGGATGTTGTCTTCGAAAAAGAAGCTAAGCATTCTTGCCATCGCAATGCTTTTTATCGCGTTTTGGTTTCTCCTGCCCCAAAAGTTATTCAACACTCCTACTTCCTTTGTTATTGAAAGTCGCGAAGGAAATTTGCTCGGTGCCTCCATTGCGAGCGATGGGCAATGGCGCTTTCCACAAACTGATACGATACCTGATAAGTTTAAAAAGTGCATTATTGCTTTTGAGGATAAACGATTTTACTACCATCCGGGAATAGACGTGCTGGCACTTTCACGAGCAATTCGCTTAAACTTGAAGAAGGGAAGAGTTGTAAGCGGAGGGAGCACCATCTCGATGCAAATTATCCGGCTCGCGTCTCCCAACCGGCGAACATTTCTTAACAAAGTTCTGGAAACAATTAAAGCTATCCGTTTGGAGTGTAGTTATTCGAAGGACGAGATTTTGTCTTTGTACGCGTCAAATGCACCGTTTGGAGCGAATGTAGTAGGTTTAGAGGCTGCGGCATGGCGTTATTTTGGCCGCAATGCCAATCAATTATCCTGGGGAGAGATGGCCGCATTATCGGTATTACCAAACTCTCCATCGATGGTTCATCCCGGGAGGAAAGCAGAGATTCTTTTAAGGAAACGAAATAAACTGATTGACATTCTTTGGAAGACAAAAGTGCTCACCCAATCTGAAGCATTATTGGCAAAACTCGAACCGATTCCTGGCAAGCCTTTTCCATTACCTCAGGTTTCGCCTCATTTGTTGAACCTGGTGAGGAAAGATTTTACAAAAAAGTTAATCCCATCTACAAAAGTTAGAACCAGTCTATCGTACCGTTTAACAAACCAGGTGAACGATATTATGCTTCAGCATCACGGCCGGCTTAAGGCTAACGATGTAAACAATTGCGCTGCTTTGGTTTTGGATGTAGAGACCGGGGAGACATTAGCTTATGCCGGTAACATTTACCAACCCAATCAGGTTGCGTACGAAAGTTATGTGGATGTCATTCAGGCTCCCCGAAGCCCTGGGAGCACTTTAAAACCACTTTTATATGCGGCAATGCTTAATGAGGGTTCTATTTTACCTAATAGTCTTGTGCCTGATGTTCCTACTCAAATCGCAGGGTATCAGCCTAATAATTATGATTTGGGATATGACGGCGCCGTACCTGCTTCCAAAGCGCTTGCTCGCTCGTTGAATGTTCCCGCCGTCAAAATGCTACAGCAATACCGCTATGAGCGGATGCATGCCTTCTTACGAAACCTGGGCATAAGCACCTTAACCAATCCACCGGACTTTTATGGCCTCTCCTTAATTCTGGGTGGCTGTGAAACAACCATGTGGGAATTGGCCGGCATTTATGCGAGTATGGCACGGACTTTAAATAATTATACACCTACCACAAAATACTCCGACTCTGATTGGCGAAACCCAACCTATCAGCAAACTGGTTCAGTTGAGAAAAACGAATTTGAAAAGTACGGCAAACTAAGCGCCGCATCCATATATTTCACTTTTCAGGCGATGAATGAAGTGATGCGCCCCGGCGAAGAGTTGCTATGGAAACAGTTTTCCTCCTCTCAGCAAATTGCATGGAAAACAGGCACCAGCTTTGGCTTCCGCGATGGATGGGCCATAGGAGTTACCCCTCGGTATCTGGTTGCTGTTTGGGCAGGAAACGCAGATGGTGAAGGTCGTCCCGGCCTGACCGGAATTGATGCAGCCGCCCCCATTATGTTTGATATTTTCAGATTGCTACCTGCCTCCGAATCGTGGTTCAAAGCCCCCTCTGATGAATTAACTGAAATTGATATCTGCACGCAAAGTGGCTTCAGAGCTTCAGATTTATGCACGTCACATCAGAAAATGGCAATGCCCATCTCCTGCCTGAAGGCGCCTGTTTGTTCATACCATAAATTAATACACCTCGACAGATCCGGTAAATGGCAGGTAACTTCAGATTGTGAGCAACCCTCAATGATGACACATAAAAGCATTTTCGTGTTGCCTCCGGCGATGGAATATTATTTTAAAACAAAAAATTACAGTTACGAATCACTTCCCGCATTTCGTGCCGATTGCTCGGGAACAGACAATTTTACCAATCCTATGGAATTAATCTATCCAAAACACAATGCAAAAATTTATGTGCCTTTGGAGATCGACGGAAAACGCGGACAAGTAATTTTCAATGCTGCACATCGCCGTACTGGAGAAACCATTTATTGGCACCTAGATGACCGATATATAAGCAGCACAAAGGAATCACATCAAATAGCGCTCAACCCAATGCCCGGTAAACATATAATTACCTTGGTTGATAAAGAAGGAAATCGCGTTTCTCAATCATTTACTATAATTGGAAAAGAAAACATCTAACCATGCTCGAACATATTGACCTCTCCCAATTGCTTGTTCTCGATATCGAGACCGTTCCACAATATTCCTCCTACAATGAAGTCCCCGAACATTTTAAAGAACTTTGGGAACAGAAAACACACTATCAGCGCAAAGAAGAAAATGCCGAAGATTATTATCCACGTTCCGGTATCTGGGCTGAATTTGGAAAGATTGTGTGTATTTCTGTTGGCATTTTTACCAAAGAAAATGACACGATTGGACTCAGAGTTAAATCGTTCGCTAACGATGATGAATGCAAAATCCTTGCAGATTTTATTACTCTCCTGAGTAAACAACCCATTAGCCTCACCCTTTGTGCGCACAATGGTAAAGAGTTCGATTTCCCTTATATCTGTCGAAGAACGTTAGTTAACGAACTTTGCATTCCTTCACAGCTCCGCATCAGCGGAAAAAAGCCATGGGAAATAAATCATTTAGACACGATGGATTTGTGGAAGTTTGGCGATTACAAGAATTACACTTCTTTAAACCTTCTTGCCGCCATCTTCAACATTCCAACGCCTAAAGACGACATCAGCGGAAGCGATGTACACAAGGTATATTGGCAGGAGCACGACCTTAATCGTATAAAGACCTATTGCCAAAAAGATGTGGTTACAACTGCTCAATTGATAATGAAATTCAAGAGCCTTCCATCAATTGAAGACCAACATATTTTAATCGTTGATTAAAAGCTTGAAGCAATTTTGGCGGAATTCTGTTATACTTACAAACAAAAAGAATCCATTGTAAATGGCAAATAAAAACTCCAATCATATCAAACTGGTATTTACCCAGTTAATAAACGACCTATTCGAAAAAGGCGGTAACGCGCCCATGAACTATAAACAAATTTCTGCCAAGCTAAACCTCCACGATGCAGAGTCGCGCCAGATGATTATGCAGGTGCTGGAAGCTGAAACTTTTGCGGGCACCTACAAACAGGTAGAAAAAGGGAAGTATCAATTAGCTGAGCTGAAGACTTTTTTAACCGGCACAGTGTCCATAACTACAGATGGCTCCGGCTTTATCATTCCGGATGATGAATTTGAAAAGGATATTTATGTTGCCCCCCGGAAATTGAGAACTGCCTTGCATGGCGATAAAGTGAAGATTTTCGTCTTCGCGAAAAGTAGTGGGAAACGTAAAGAAGGCGAAGTAGTGGAAATTCTGGAGCGGGTTAAAATGGAGTTTACCGGAATCGTCAAAGTTTCCGAGCGCTTTGCTTTTTTCGTTCCTGACGACCGGAAAATGGTTCATGATATTTTCATCCCACTAGATGGTTTGAACGGTGCCAAGCAGGGAGAAAAGGCGATAGCAAAAATCACAGACTGGCCAGAAGATGCTAAAAATCCTATCGGGATAATTACCCGTGTACTCGGCAAACAAGGTGAGAATAACACCGAAATGAATGCCATTCTAGCTGAATATGGATTTCCGCTACAGTTTCCTGAAGAGGTTGAAAAAGAAGCGGAAGAGATATCTGATGCAATTACAGAAGAGGAAATTAAAAAACGCAGAGATTTCAGAAACATCCTCACTTTTACTATTGACCCGTTCGACGCGAAAGATTTTGATGATGCCATATCATTCCAACGGTTAGAGAACGGTAATGTAGAAGTAGGCGTTCACATTGCAGATGTGTCTCATTACATCATTCCCGATTCTGCATTGGATAAGGAAGCTTTTAACAGAGCCACATCGGTATATCTTGTAGACCGGGTAATTCCGATGCTACCTGAAAAACTGTCTAACGGATTGTGTTCTCTACGTCCTAAAGAAGATAAATTATGCTTCGCCGCTGTGTTTGAGTTAGACGCGAATGCTAATGTGATTACTCAATGGTTTGGTAAGACGATCATCTACTCTGATAGACGATTCTCTTATGAAGAAGCACAAGAAACCATTGAGGGCAATTCTATGGAGTTGTTTGAGGAGATGAAAACCTTAAATGAGCTGGCATATAAACTAAGAGAGCGCAAATTCAAAGAAGGTGCCATAAGTTTCGAATCAACGGAAGTGAAATTCAAACTGGATGAAGCCGGAAAGCCCACAGGTGTTTATGTTAAAGAGCGTAAAGACGCTCACAAGCTCATCGAAGATTATATGCTTTTGGCTAACCGTAAGGTAGCCGAATTCATTGCTAAGAAAGGCAAGGGCAAGCAAAAATACACCTTCGTTTATCGTGCTCACGATTCACCAAAAGAAGAAGCCTTATTGAATTTCGCCAATTTTGCTATTCGCTTCGGCTACAAGATTAATACTAAGAACGATAAAGAAATTGCCCGCTCATTAAACCACTTGATGGAAGATGTGGAAGGCAAAAAAGAACAAAACGTATTGACACAACTTGCTATCCGTTCCATGGCGAAGGCTATTTATACCACAAAAAAATCGAGTCATTACGGTCTCGCCTTTGATTTTTATACCCACTTCACCTCTCCTATTCGCCGATATCCGGATGTAATGGTTCATCGTTTACTGGAGCATTATCTTGCCGGAGGAAAATCGGTTGGGGAAGAAGAGTATGAGAAAAAGTCGTTGCATTCATCTCAAATGGAGAAAAAAGCTGCAGACGCTGAACGTGCTTCCATCAAATATAAACAAGCAGAGTATCTCGAAAATAACATCGGCAAAGAATATATAGGTCTTATTTCCGGTGTAACGGAATGGGGAATGTATGTCGAAATAATCGAAAATAAGTGCGAGGGAATGATTCGCTTACGCGACATTACGGATGATTTTTATGTGTGGGATGAAAAAAATTATTGCATTATCGGGCAGCGTAAGAAAAAGAAATATCAGCTGGGTGATGAGGTTAAGATCGCTGTAAAGAAAGTGGATTTAGCTAAAAGGCAAATTGATTTTACACTTGTGCAGGATGGAGCAAGTAAAGACTGGGGATTCTAAATGACTAATAATTCAACGTCAGTTTCCTTAACGCATAATAGATTTATCCCTTAATTTGTATCCTTAAGCCTGATGGCGAACGCAACTATGTATAACATTTCCCAACTCCAAGACCTAATTAATAAAGAGATTGCAGAAAGGCAGTATCCGAATAACCCTGTAGAGCTTTATGAGCCAATCCGTTACCTTATGGCTCTAGGTGGGAAACGTATGCGCCCTGCCTTGCTCCTACTTGCATGCGATCTTTTTGAGGGAAGTATTATTAATGCATTGAAACCAGCTGTCGGCATAGAGATGTTCCACAACTTTACGCTGATGCATGATGATATTATGGACAAGGCTCCGCTGCGTCGCGGAAGTTCTACCGTCCATGAAAAGTGGAACGAAAGTATCGCCATTTTATCCGGTGATGTGATGCTGGTAGAAGCGTATCAATTAATAATGAACGTGAATGATTCCATACTGCGCAATGTTCTGAATATCTTTTCTGAAACTGCGGCAGGTGTTTGTCAGGGACAACAAATCGATATGAATTTCGAGTCGTTAGGAGATGTCGCCATCAAGGATTATCTCGAAATGATCCGCCTGAAAACAGCAGTTCTGCTGGCAGGAAGTCTTAAGATCGGCGCCCTTATTGGTGAAGCTAAGCCTGAAGATGCCGATGCCTTGTACAACTTTGGCGAAAACCTGGGTTTGGCCTTCCAACTGCAAGATGATATCTTAGACGTTTACGGAGATCCTGAGAAGTTTGGTAAGCAAGTTGGCGGAGATATCCTATCAAATAAAAAAACCTTCATGTTAATCAAGGCACTCGAATTGTCAGGCGACTTGGAAAGGGAGGAATTAACGTACTGGCTAAATGACGAAAACCCAGAAGCAAAGGTTAAAGTCCACTCAGTAACCGAAATCTACAACCGACTCGGAGTAAGACAGCTTGCCGAACACCAAATGAACACTTTTGCGGAGAAAGCGCTATCAGCGTTAGAAAAGATTGAAGCAAATAGCGATAAAAAAAATGCTTTAAGGTCATTTGCCGAACAGCTTCTGATTAGAGAAAACTAGACGATCAGAGCTACACTCATCTACAAAAACTTCTCAGTTAAATGTTTCCAATACCTTTTTGGAACATGCTGCAAGTGAAGCTTTGTATTTTTCCTCGATTCAATATTAACATGCTTGAAGTAATCTTTCCATAAGGTTTGATACTCTTCTTCTTCCTCGCAAAATATCGACTGATCGCCTGATGATTCACTAACTTCCAACGTCACCTCCTGAACTGTTTCAAGGTCATAATAGATTCCATAGCTCCGCTTCAAATCGTATATCAGCCATTTCTGATCAGCATATCGCTTCTTAAAGTGAGGTGCAATGAGTGGAATTACATTGAAATCTGGTTCAATATGAGCGTAATAGATTCCGTCCCTGGTTAACCTAAACCGGATGAACGCCTCCATCCGATGCTTTTCACGGTGCACCATCTTAGAAACCTGGCTAACTTTCAAAACGGCCTCGTTCCCGTAAGCAACCTCTGCGTCACGTGTTTTAAGAACTAATTGAATAAATAGAAGCAAAGTCTTTTCTATATCCGGCAAGCCGGACAAAAAGCTTGAATATATATCATGCAGACCCTTTCCGCTCAAACCTTTCTTTAAACCAAGCCATACACGTCCTGCTTTCTTCATATCCGTTAGCACTTCTTTATTGTCGCCAAACATCGTTGGTTCAAAACGATCTTTGATAACAATTGCAGCTTGCTCGAACTTGAACTCATAGACTTCAAATACCGAAGTCAGGAAACCTGGCCAGGACGCATCGTAAACTAACGTAGTCATTAGAAAAGCTGTAGTTGCTGAGTATTATTAGCGATATACTTACTCTTGGAGCTTGCCAAAATGTATTGCTTAATTTGAAATCCTGATAAGTGCCTGCGCTCAAACTCCCGGCTATTACAGATGATAAAATACTTCGCGCGATTTATAGCCACTCCTATTTTCTTTAGATTTTCCCAGTTCAGCCTTTGAAACTTTCGAGCCGCCACGATCTTATTTGCAGACGCCATTCCTATTCCCGGAACCCGGAGTATCAATTGCAAATCAGCTTTATTAATATCAATCGGAAATTGTTCCACATGCTTAAGTGCCCAGCCGAGTTTTGGGTCAATATCCATATCCAGATGAGGATTTGCCTCATTTACTAATTCATTTACTTTGAAACCGTAGAACCGCATAAGCCAGTCTGCCTGGTAAAGGCGATTTTCCCGGACAATTGGGACAGAAGAATTTAAAGCAGGTAAACGGTTATCTGCACTCACAGGAACATAACCCGAATAATACACACGCTTTAAATTGAAGTTCTTATAAAGACTGTTCGCCGTAAACATAATGTCTTTGTCACTTTCATTGGTTGCACCAATAATCATCTGACTGCTCTGTCCGGCCGGGGCAAACATTGGAGCCTTTTTAAATAGTTTCTTTTCCGATGCCTTTAGAATAATTTCATTCTTCAAATAATTCATCGGCTGAATCATATCTTTGCGATTCTTATCCGGTGCCAGCAACTTAAGCCCTTGTTCTGTGGGCATTTCGATATTAACGCTTAGTCTGTCAGCATACAGGCCAGCCTCATGCATTAACTCATCACTCGCACCTGGAATAGATTTCAAATGGATATAACCGTTAAACTTATGCTCCAAGCGCAACTTCTTCGCAATGCGAACGAGGCGTTCCATGGTGTAATCGGCATTTTTAAAAATGCCGGAACTAAGAAACAAGCCTTCAATATAATTTCTTCGGTAAAAGTTTATAGTTAGATCAACGACTTCCTGAACGGTAAAGGCGGTTCGGCGAATGTCATTGCTTTTGCGTGTAACACAATAAGCGCAGTCGTAAATACAAAAGTTGGTAAGCAAAATTTTCAGCAGCGATACACATCGCCCGTCTTCAGTATAGGTATGGCAAATCCCATTTCCTGTATCACCTAAACCTTTATTGGTGTTTTTTCTAGTGCTTCCGCTGGATGAACACGAAACATCATATTTTGCTGCATCTGCCAGTATTTGTAACTTCTCTCTAATCGCCTGCGACATAACATAAAAATACTAAAATTATTAGTATTGTTATATCTTTAAAGAAGATTTAATGAAAATTTTGGACACAAAAAAGCCCCGCCAAAAGCAGGGCTTCTCAAGTTCTTAAACTTAAATAATTATTCAGCAGGTGCAGCTTCTGCTTCAGCAGCATCAGCTTCCTTAACTTTCTTCGGAGTTTTCGCTTTTGGCTCAGCATCAACCGGTGCAGCATCTTCTAAAACAGGTGCAGCAACAATCGGTGTAACAACTTCGCGAATATCTTCGGGCTCTAAAGGCAGAATAGATACATAAGATTTGTTATCAGCTTTCTTTCTGAAAACTACCGTTCCATGAGTTAAAGCAAATAGAGTATGGTCTTTTCCAATCCCCACGTTTTTATCAGGATGGTGTTTTGTACCACGCTGACGAACAATGATGTTACCAGCAATTGCTAACTGACCACCAAAAATTTTAATTCCCAGACGTTTGCTATGCGACTCTCTACCGTTTCTGGAACTACCGGCTCCTTTTTTGTGTGCCATTGTATTTTATCTTTTAAATCGGAAAACCCGAGTATTGTTAAACATCTTAATAAGCATCAGGCACCTTTCACCTTTCAGCTTTAACCTTTTACCTTATTTCAAAGAAATCCCTGTAATCTCAATCTTCGTGAACTGCTGGCGGTGACCATTTCTCTTTTTGTAACCTTTTCTACGTTTTTTCTTGAAAACGATTACTTTATCACCCTTTAAATGAGACACGATTTTAGCAGAAACCTTAGCGCCTTTCAGTGCATCAGCACCTACTTTGAAATCACTACCATTAGCAGCTAACAATACATTGTCAAATTCAATACTAGCGCCCTCATCTCCTTGTAAACGGTGTACAAAAAGGTGCTGGTCTTTTGCAACTTTGAATTGCTGCCCGGCTATATTTACTATTGCGTACATTGTTATGTATTTTTTAAATGAGGTGCAAATATAGGAATTAAATATTTCAATCCAAACGCAACATTTGATTATTTTGGAAGGGAACAATTAGGCTTCGTAGGTTGGTGCAGCCCTGCTTTTCTCTACAAGTCCGCCCGACCACAATCGTGCGCAATCGGGCTTTTCGTTTCAATCAGGTTTAAGTAAGCATAAATTCTATTCATAGCTCTAACCGAACACAGTATCTTATACACATCCAAAAACTTAGGAGAGGGAGTATGAAGCAATTCCTTTGATATAGTTTTACTTTTATAATTCAGCAAGTAATCTGCCTTATCGCCGAGTAAGTTTGTTATTCCTGGTAGTTCTCAGTCGCAGATCTGGTACTGTTTATATTTTTTTGAATCGTATTTTATCGTCTTCTTCCCAAACACATAATATTTTATTGTCCGAAAGAATAAGAGATTTCAGAGCACTTCCCTTGTTAGTAAACAATTTTTGATTGTCCAGGGAAACCAAACTTACAAGTCCATTATCCTGGTAACTAACAAGTGGTTTAGTGCCAGTTGTCGTTATGCTTACTCCCCTGCCTGTACTGATCTCTCTTTCCCTTTCTCCTAATTTGCAGTAAAAGACCGAGCCTTCACGCTTCCAGGCGGTATGTATACTACCTGAATTGTCGATTGAAACTCCGCCGCCATCCATTGGACATCCATTTAGTTTCCACGTTCCTAAACCAAGTTTCTGAGCCGTATTGAATGATTTCCCTTGATTGGCAGATTTTAGCAGATATAAGTCGCGGGAACCTTTAACCCAATTCCGAAACA
Organism: Pedobacter sp.; assembly: GCA_036399495.1. GTDB lineage: Bacteria > Bacteroidota > Bacteroidia > Sphingobacteriales > Sphingobacteriaceae > Paradesertivirga. Next base: position 21,664 of record DASWMZ010000171.1, on the reverse strand, counting down.
TTATCGTTACTAGTGAGCCTTTAACGGCAATACTTGGTTTACAGCATTCACAAACGTGTCCTTCAGTACCTTTATAAGCTAAACTATTTTTTTTCCAGCGTGTTTCTTTTCCCGATAATGAAGAAAAGTAAATATTGTTTTTTCCCATCATGCGGGTGTCCAGCCATACAGCGTAAAAGTTATCTTTAGTATCTGCTGTTATGCTCATTAATGCTTCCGGGGCAGAATCCTTGGCATCGTTGATTAATTCAATCTTTGTCCACTTTTTCAAAGCATGATTTAGCTTGAAGCTATAAATTTTGCCTGTCTTATCAATCGCGCTAATTATAGAATAGTTAACCGAACTGGCTATCTGGGGGCCTCTGGTCATTCCTAAAAGCATGGTTGGAACATCTGCTACAAACGCCGGCTTTGAAAAGGTTACTCCTTTATCAGTTGATGTAGAACAAAAAATCTTATTCTCCAAGCCAAAGGCTATCCTTATAATACCCTTCGTATCTATACTCAATTGTGGTTGTTTACCATCTGCAATAGTTGCAGGCAGATTCTCTACACCCTGAGATACAAGAACAATTGAGGTCATCAGCAAAATAAAAAAGGCTCTTTTCATATCATAAAATTAAAATATTAAGCGGAATACTCTGAAAAAAAACCTTACTGAAACTTCGCTTATATAAATACGAAGCAGAGCAGATTCGGCGATTTTATTGCAGCTGGTACTGGCGTTATAGGAGCCTGCTTGGGCTCTAGTGTTTTGGCATTCAATCAATTTTATGAAAATAATGCTAAATTGGGTCTATCCGGATTAATCTTCAGCCGTATATGACCAAAGCCATTGCCCTAATCCTGCTTTTTACGTTCAGTTGTTTTACGAACCTATCTGCTCAGCAAAACACAGACAAAACCATTATCAAAATTGCACGAACCGATGTCATCAGGCGATTCAAACTAACAGAACCAGAGTTCCAACAATTTAAGAAAGATAAAAGAAATAGTACATCTGATTTATTCAAACCCAAAAGCAAAAGAGTCTCCGACACAACTTTACTAGCTGATTCTGTGTATTCAAAAGCTTATCGAAACTATGCGTATATAAAGGCGAGGGGGAAGGCTGATTCAACCGTAATTATGATTGTCGGGGGAACTATTATAATAGTTTGTGTGGCTGTGGCCGTTTATCTGTTAAATGACTTGGGCCAAACCCAGGTCAACTTCCCCTATTAATTTATTAAATACGCGTTAAGTGATCCTTTATTAATCTATTTTGAACTAACTTGAGTTCCGAGTGGAGCAGCTATTTAACATCTGCCTAATAGATATTATGAGGTACATTCTAAGTATACTATTCGCATTTATCCTTTCTCAAACAAGTCAAGCGCAACAACTCGACCGTTACAAAATTCATCTTGTAAGTTGGGATAAAAGCAGAGTGACCGGACGACTAGCTGCTATTAGTGATACAACGATTTCCGCTAAAATAATGAATGGAAATCACGAAGGAAAGATTTTTACATTCTCTGCTTCACAAACAAAAAATCTTAAAATCTGGAAGTCTGGCTATAGCCTCCCATTTGCCCTAGGAGCAGGTTCTGCAATTGCCTTGGCGGCAGGGAATAGCGATGAGGGCATGTCAAAATCACTCGGAATAGTTCTGGGAGTTCCGGCAGGTGTAATTATTGGGCTGATCTACAGTGACCTTTTATTTACGAAAGTAAATAAGAGACAATTACACTTGACAAGTTTTAAGCAGATCCGGCATAAGCTTCAGTAACAAAGGCAGACAGCATTTTGAACGCTGTCTGCTTGAACCCTGTCTGCGTTTATATCAATTCTTAATGTCCAGAATGCCCATCAACACCATGCGCATGCCCATGAGCAAGTTCATCCTGCGTAGCCTCACGCACGCTAAGAATCTGACCTTTAAAATGCAGATCCTGGCCAGCCATTGGGTGGTTTAAATCAACAGTGACATTCTCATCAGTAATGTTTACCACTTTTGCATTAAAATGATTACCCTGATTATCCTGTAAAGGCAAAACAGAACCAATTTCCGGTTTGTCCATGCCCTCAAACATATCGGAACCAAGTTCCGCAACGGCACTCGCATCAGTTTCGCCATACGCATCGGCTGCAGCCAAATGGAAATCATAAGTTGCCCCTTGTGACAGGCCGTTTAAATTTTCTTCGAACTTTGGAAGCATCATACCTACACCGAATAAGAAAACCAAAGGCTGTTCTTCGGTAGCTTTTTCTACAAATACTTCTTCGCCATTTTCTGTGGTGTACAAATCGTACGTAAGCGCCACAACGCTGTTTGGTTGAATAGTCATTACACTAATTTTTGCCGGAAATTACTCCTGACGATTTATAAATAAAGTAAACCTAAATGAATACTGATTAAATTAATTTGAACGCTAGCTCTACTTTAAATAATTTGTTTTAGAGCTTCGGCAACTTCTGTAACGGGTAACTGGCATGTTCTGTTTTTACAAACAAAAATCTTGGTTTCCCCTACCCATTTGTCTTGTAGCAAAGGTAATGTTCCTGAACTTCCGCCCAAGAGAATTTTATTAGGGATAAAGTTTTTTTCGAGTTCCTGCCGTTTTTGCTCTGCTTCCGCGCCGGTGATTGCGATCTCGTAAATTCCAAATATTTGATTTAATAGTAGAATTGCCCAGTTCGAATATCCCGAGGCATAGGTCTTAATCTGAGGGAAAATGTTTTGAAGCATTTGTGCCGATTGAACCAGGTACATTTCATCATCAAAAAAATGACCAAGCTTATGAAGATTATTAGCCATAACTGAATTGGATGCAGGAATCACATTATCGAGCAATTCAAATTTTCGGGCTATCAGCTCCTGATCATGTTGTGAAGTGTAAAATAACATCCCGGTTCCGGGATCATAAAAGTTCTGTAAAGCGTACTCGCATAGTTCGCGTGCGCTGGTAAGCCACTTCTCATTAAAAGTTGCTTCGTATAAACTAATTAAACCTTCAGTAACTAAAGCGTAGTCATCAAGGAAAGCCACGCCCGGAAGTTCACGATCCGTCTTGTAGATGCGCTCAAGCCTGCCGCCTTCTGATACCATATTAGTAAGGAGGAATTCTGCATTGGCGATGGCTGTATTTAAAAATTCAGGTTCGTTAAAAACTCGATGAGCATCTGCGAAGCCTTTCAACATCATACCGTTCCAGGAAGCCAGTATCTTATTATCCAAACCCGGACGTATACGGTTTTCACGGTAGGCGAATAATTTTTGTTTTTGAGCTTCAATTAATCGGTCTGATTCTCCAATTGAAATCCCTGAATCTTGTGCAAAGGTTTGATCATCCTCCGTTCGCATCAACACGTTGGTTCTTTCCTCTTCCCAATTCCCACCTTCGGTAATGTTGTAATACAAGCAGAACAGTTCAGAATCTTCACCTAAAACCCGACCTACCTCAGCTTTTGTAAAGGTGTAAAACTTACCTTCCACACCTTCGCTATCTGCATCCAGTGCAGAATAAAAACCGCCTTCCGGCGATGTCATTTCACGTTTTACCCAGGCAAGCGTTTCGTAAACAACCTTTTTATATAGTTCATTAGGAGAATACTGATAAGCTTCAGCATACAAACTCACCAGCTGCGCATTGTCATACAACATCTTTTCAAAGTGCGGAACATGCCAGAAACCATCGGTAGAATATCGTGCAAAACCGCCTCCAATATGATCGTAAATACCGCCGAAAGCCATTTTATCGAGCGTAAGCTTTAGCGCCGCATGTGCGGTTTCATTCTTCATTAGATGGGCGTAGCGTAAAGTAAATTGCCAGTTATTCGGAAGCGGAAATTTTGGCGAACGATTGTAACCGCCTTCAGCCATATCAAAATTCCGCTTAAGCGGATTAAAGATATCCTCTAAATCCTTTTTGGAGTAGTCAACCTTTTTATCGGATAAATTGAGGCTTTCCGAATCGTGAATTCCTTTCGTTAACTTGTCTGCATAATCGAAGGCTTCTTCGGGTTTTTCCTGCCAGAAACTGGTAAGATTTAGCAATAGATTTTGCCAGTCGTTTTTACGAAAATAGGTGCCGCCATAAACCGGCCTCTGATCTGGCAGACAAATACAGTTCAATGGCCAGCCACCCTGACCGGTCATCAGCTGTACTGCCGTCATGTAAATCTGATCAACATCAGGTCGTTCCTCGCGATCAACTTTTATACAAACAAAATGTTGGTTCATGATCTCAGCCACTTCACTATCTTCAAAGCTTTCATGCTCCATTACGTGACACCAGTGACAGGCAGAATACCCTACACTAACCAATATTAGTTTATTTTCCTCCTTTGCCTTCGTTAACGCTTCCAGGCCCCAAGGGTACCAGTCGACTGGATTATTCGCATGTTGTAATAAGTAGGGCGACGTTTCTGTACTTAATCTATTCGGCATAATATGGCTGCAATTTAATCTGTAATGGATATAATTTCTAACTCTTATCTTGTTCAATTGTTGAAGATAATTGCAGTAAGGGCAATTCGTGAATTGCCCAAACGTATTAATATGAAAATAACTCACATCGACATTTACCGCTTTAGCATTAAAATGCGTCCATTCTCCATTGCTACGGGAACAATGGATTATGCACAAAATGTTTTCATTCGTGTTCACACAGATGGCGGCTTTTATGGGGTGGGCGAATGCTCAGCCTTTCCAATGATTGTTGGTGAAACTCAAGAGACTTGTTTGGCCATGTCGAGGGAGTTTGCAAAGCTGTGGAAGGATAAAGATCCCTTGTCGATCGAAGAAAGGATGGGTGAGCTGCACAAATTTACCGCTCATAATTTTACCATTAAAAGTGCTTTTGATATGGCCCTTTTCGATATCGCCGCCAAATCCGCCGGACTTCCATTATATAAGTTTCTTAATGGAGCAAAAAGGGAAATCGAAACTGATATCACAATCGGTATTGGCTCTATTGATCAAATGGTGACGCAAGCACAGCAGTTTAAGGCTTCCGGAGCGAAAATCTTAAAGGTAAAGCTCGGCAAAAATGTGGATGATGATATTCAACGCATAGTTAAAATACGGGAAGCGGTTGGACCCGATCTTATTTTAAGAATTGATGCCAACCAGGGCTGGGTTTTTGAAGATGCCATTAAAGCCCTCACTGGTTTGACCGATCAGAACATTCAATTTTGCGAGCAGCCAATGAGCGCGTGGTATGATGATTTCTTGCCGGCCTTAAGAGAAATTTCGCCAATAAAAATTATGGCAGATGAGAGTTGTTTTAACCATCATGATGCACGCAAATTGATAAACGAAAATGCTTGCGATTATATCAATATTAAGTTCTCAAAATCCGGCGGAATCACCGAATCGCTTAAAATTTACAATACTGCACAAGAAGCTCAAATGCCGTGCATGATTGGAGGAATGCTGGAAAGCAGAATAGCTCTAAGTGCTAAACTTCATTTTGCATACGCTTGCGCGGATATTCAATTTTACGACTTAGACACTTGTATGATTGGACACCTCGAAGATCCGTGCATTGGGGGAGTAAGATATAATGGCTACATCCTGGATATTGATGACAGTCCGGGTATTGGATCTGATGCTGATGAAGGGTTTCTTAGCAGGTGTGAGAAGTTTACGATTTGATGCTAAGAAAGACACGAAGCGTTGGAATTGTACAGTCAAATTCTTCTTCGTGCCTTTGCGTCTTCGTGGCAAAACCTACTTCACAAGCAAGTCCTTAAATGTTTCCATATCGCCATTAAACACATTAAAATCGACTATATATCCAATCCCATTCACATGCGCCTTATCTGAGTGTTGCCAGAAATGCCATTTTGTTGAATCACTGATCTTAAGCTTTGGTTTGTAGTAATGAGCTATCCATAAGGGGTACTCGTCGAAATACCCCTTTAAGTAATCATTATAAAAGCTAAGCCCGGTATAGATGATAGGTTTAACACCTGTTCGCTTGTAAATATGATCAACATACTCTTTAAGTTGACTTCGCATTTTTGCAGGTGGAACACCATCCAGTTCTTCTACATCAACCACCGGGGGAAGATCGCCTGCCTCTACATCAACCGTTTGAAGGAAAAACTTAGCTTGCCATCTCCCTGACTTTCGGGGACGGAAGAAATGATACGCCCCGCAAAATATCCCGACCTTGGGCGCTTCGCGCCAGTTTCTTTGAAAATACCGATCTACGAGTAAAACTCCTTCTGTTGCCTTGATAAATGCAAAGTCAATTTCAACTCCATCTTCATTCATGGCGCTCACTTTTTGCCAGTCGATTTTTCCCTGGTAATAAGATACATCAATGCCGTGAATGGAGTATTTTTTTGGAATTCGAATGCCGTAATCCTTAAATGTTGGATAATCAGGATCGTCGCCGATATTTTTGATAGACACCCAGGCAGATGCTGCGAATTTTAAGATATATCCATAATAAAATGGAGATAGCAGTATCAATATTACGCCGGCTATTATGAACTTACCCTTTAAAGACAGGTCTTTATTCTTCTTTTTCTTTACGGGTCTGCGTTTTTTCTTTACTGCCAAGGGAACTCTATTATAGCCACAAAGACTCTAAGGCTAAGAAAAAAGCTTAGTGAATTCAGCCTAGTGTCAATACTTATTTACTTAACTCCGCGAAATATTTATGAAAGAGTGGTATCGTTTCAATGCCTTTTAGATAGTTTGCGATATCAAACTTTTCATTAGGCGAATGCAGATTGTCGCTATCTAAACCGAAACCCATTAAAACAGTTTTAATGCCAAGTTCCTTCTCAAATAAGGATACAATTGGAATGCTTCCTCCTCCCCTTGTCGGAATTGGTTTTTTCCCGAACGATTCTTCAATAGCCTTTTCAGCGGCTTTAAAAGCTATACTGTCGGTAGGTGTTACAACAGGCTCGCCGCCATGGTGAGGCGTAACCTTGACCTTAACATTCTTAGGTGCAATGTTTTCAAAATGCTGTTTAAACAATTTAGTGATCTTGTCGGATTGCTGATTTGGAACCAGTCGCATGGAAATTTTCGCACTAGCTTTTGAAGGCAAAACCGTTTTCGCGCCTTCGCCGATGTAACCTCCCCAGATACCATTCACTTCTAAGGTCGGTCTGATGCCGGTATGTTCTATTGCCGTATAGCCTAGTTCTCCCCAGAGTTCATCAACACCTAAATCTGCTTTATATTCTGCTTCATTATAAGGTGCGGCATTTAATTGCTTGCGCTCTTCTTCTGATAAACTATCTACATCATCATAGAAACCGGGAATAGTGATATGATTGCTGGCGTCGTGTAACGAGGCAATCATCTGACACAAAATAGTAGCGGGATTAGCCACTGCGCCGCCATAAACTCCTGAATGTAAATCGCGGTTTGGACCTGTAACTTCTACCTCCAGATATGACAGGCCACGCAGGCCGGTTTCCAGCGACGGCGTCTCGAGACTAATCATTGCTGTATCAGAAATAAGGATCACATCAGCTTTTAAACGTTCCTTGTTTGCTTTAACGAAGTCACCCAAATTATCAGAGCCAACTTCTTCCTCGCCTTCGATCATAAATTTGATGTTACATGGGAGAGTATTCAATTTCATCATCAATTCAAATGCCTTGACATGCATATAGAACTGTCCCTTATCATCACAAGCTCCCCGGGCGAAGATTTTATCGTCTTTAATAATTGGCTCGAAGGGCGGAGAGTTCCATAATTCTAATGGATCAGCAGGCTGAACATCATAATGCCCGTATACCAAAACAGTAGGTTTAGATGAATCAGTAAATTTTTCTCCGTAAACAATTGGGTAACCAGCCGTAGAACAAACCTCTACTTTATCAGCACCTGCAGCTTTCAGTTTTTCGGCTACAAAATCTGCGGTCTTAAAAACGTCAGCACTATATTTGGGATCAGCACTAACAGAAGGAAAACGCAGCAGTTCAAAGAGCTCGTCTAAGAACCGCTGCTGATTTTCTTTAATATATTTCTTTATCTCTTGCATGAAATCTCGGTTTTCACAAATATAACTGAGTTGTGAAGACTTTGATTGCTTCGAGCGAAATATCTAAAACTTAAAGATCATTACATAAAACTAATTCCAGTAGGAATTAGTCCATTTCGCCAAAATTGGTCTTGCCACCAGAAATACTTACAGCATTGGTAGGTTTCGCTGTTTCTTCTTTCTTACAAGATACCATGCCGATAGCAGCTACTGCTAATACTAATAGGATTTTTTTCATGAGATTGTTAATTTAGATTGTTAATATAAAATTTAATTGAGAGTTAAAATACAATTTTTGAAACCTTCTAAGAATTCACCCGTAGAATAATCCTTATCTTTAAGTGAAGACTTACATGGAACTAAGGTATATATTTATAATCATTTTGTTTTTAAAATTCACTTTAAGTTTTTCACAAGATGTTAATTTCGTTAAGGACAGCTTAAAAGTTGACTATTTAAATAAATCAGGATTCGATATTCGCTTAACGAATCCTGACAAAACTTTAGCTTTTGGAAAAAGGGCATTAAATCTGGCTCGAAATGCAGAATATCAAAATGGCTTAGCTGAAGCATATAGAATAATAGGTATTGGTTATTATTACCGCGACCGAACTGATAGTGCAATGTCAAATTATCTTCTATCGCTTTCTGCTTTTAAAAAAACACATAATATCATTGGACAAGCGAGGGTATATAATAATATCGGCAACTTGTACAGGGAGATTGATTTTAATGAGGGGCTAAAGTACTTTCACAAATCACTAGACCTTGCCACGAAAGCTAATATTACAGATTTAATTGGTAGTACTTACGTAAACATCGGCATAATCTACTCCCGCAAAAACTTAAATGCCCAGGCACTTGCAAATTTTGATAAAAGCCTAGAAATATTTGAAAAACTTAACAATCAAATTGGTATTATCAATAGTTTACAAAACAAGGGAGTAGTATATCATGAACTAAAACACATATTAAAAGCTGAAGAAATTTTACTTGAGGCAAAACGGAGAGCTAAGGAACAGAATCTGAGCAAAGTTATTGCTAGCGTTAATTTAACACTAGTCGATATATACTTATTTAGAAAAGATTACGAAAAAGCAGAAGCAGCCCGAAATGAAGGAGTTTTGTATTCTAAATTATTGAAAAATAAGAAAATGGAACACGATTATCTTCTGCTTTCTTATCAATTGGAAAATAAAAGGGAGAATTATAAACAAGCTTTACATTACTTAAAAACTGCTTACACCCTTGATAGTACTGCCTTTAACAATGTAGAGTCGGATAAAATAGGCTTGCTCGATGCCCAGTTTAAATCATTACAAAAAGAACAAGAAAGTCGGATCATTATAGAAAGAGAAAAAACAAACAAGATTCTCTTTATTGCTGCTATTATTGTGTCGGTATTAGCGCTCATAGTAATTTTTCTCCTTGTGAATGACGTTAAGAAAAAAAATAAAACCAATAAACAGCTTAACATTCTGAACGAAGAAGTATCCCTACAGAAGGAAATCTTAAATCAGGTTAACCATAATCTTGAACAGATAATCGATGAAAGAACTAAGGATCTTAAAGTTAAAAACCGTAAACTTTCTGAATATTCTTCCCATTTATCACATCACATTCGGGGTCCGGTTTCTACAATGAAAGGGTTAATGATGCTTGAGAAAGAAGCCCTGATTGATGATCATGAATTTATACATGAAATGGGTAAATGTGTAGATGAAATAGATGAAAGAATTATTAATATGAATGATAATTTGAATAATCTGTCGGAATCAGGTTTAATTCCGAAGTTGTCGGAAAGGGAGAATGAAGTATAGTTCTTGCTAATATATTTTAAACAATCATTTCAGGAATCTCACTCTCTATAATTAATCTTCCTTCTGTTGCACTTTTTATTTCTTCAACTGATACTCCAGGTGCACGTTCTAAGAGTTTAAATCCGCCGCCAGGCAAAATATCTAATACAGCCAATTCGGTAACCACTTTTTTAACACAAGCAACCCCTGTTAAAGGCAAAGTACAAGACGGAAGTAATTTACTTTCACCTGCTTTGTTAACATGCTGCATTGCAACAATAATATTTTTAGCCGAAGCAACCAAATCCATGGCACCGCCCATACCTTTTACCAATTTGCCAGGAATCTTCCAATTTGCGATATCCCCATTCTCCGAAACTTCCATCGCACCTAAAATAGTGAGATCTATTTTCTGAGCTCTGATCATACCAAAACTCATAGCCGAATCGAAAAAAGAGGATCCGTTCAATGTGGTAATGGTTTGTTTGCCGGCATTGATTAAATCCGGATCTTCATCCCCCTCAAAAGGAAAAGGCCCCATTCCGAGCAGTCCGTTTTCGGATTGGAGAACAATATTCAATCCATCAGGAATATAATTTGCAACGAGTGTTGGAATACCTATACCGAGGTTAACATAATATCCATCCCTGATTTCTTGTGCTATTCGCTTAGCTATTCCATTTTTATCAAGCATAATCTATCTATCGGGTTCTTACTGTTTTTTGTTCAATTCGTTTTTCATAATGTGTGCCTTGAAATATTCGATGAACATATACACCCGGAGTATGGATTTTATCGGGATCTAACTCACCTGCGGGAACGAGGTGCTCAACTTCTGCTACAGTAATTTTCCCGGCCATAGCCATAAGCGGATTGAAATTCCTTGCCGTAGCCTTATATATCAGGTTGCCGGCGGCGTCCCCCTTCCATGCTTTCACCAGAGCAAAATCTGCTTTAAAGGCCATTTCCATTAAATAATCTTTACCATCAAAGTTTCTGACTTCTTTGCCGGCTGCAACCTCGGTTCCTACACCTGCCGGAGTAAAGATTGCAGGCATACCATAACCAGCGGCTAAACAACGTGTTGCAAGTGTCCCTTGCGGGATGAGCTCTACTTCTAGTTCGCCGGAAAGGAGTTGACGTTCGAATTCAGCGTTTTCTCCAACGTATGAAGCGATCATCTTTTTAATTTGCTTTTGCTTTAGCATTAAGCCAAGGCCAAAGTCATCTACACCTGCGTTATTCGAAATACAAGTAAGATTTCTAACGCCACTTTGAACTAAAGCGTTGATACAATTCTCAGGTATTCCGCAAAGACCAAACCCACCTACTAAAATGGTCATCCCATCACTAAGATCCAGCATTGCGACTTTTGCATCAGAAACTACCTTATTTATCATAGGTAAATTAACTACATGATAAAATAATCATAAATTCGTTTAGAACTATTCTAAATAGTACCTTTACTGCCATGGAAAATAGTTGTCTTACAACGCTTACTGAAGACGAAAAGATTATCCCTACAGATTCTGAATTCTTAAAGGGTTATGCAAGTTTCCTTTCTTGCTGCGACCGCAAGAAGTGCTGTAAAAAGTATAAGAAGGGAAAGCGTTGTAAAAAATGTCCGGGCAGATAATTTTAGTTTAGAACATGTAACCTATTAATCTCCGTCTAAGAGATTACCAATCCCGCCTAATAAACTTCCTTCTTCTTTTCTGTTAACCGTAGCGTAAGCTAAAATTCTTCCGGCTAACCTGCTTATAGGCAATGTCTGAATCCAAACCTTACCTGGGCCTTGTAATGTTGCAAAAAATACACCTTCACCACCAAAAAAGGTATTCTTTATGCCACCTACAAATTGGATATCATAATTAATACCCTGGGTAAACGCGACAATACATCCGGTATCGACCTTTAAAATTTCACCTTGCTGCAATGTCCGCTCGGTAACATGTCCGCCCGCATGTACAAATGCCATTCCGTCGCCTTCAAGTTTTTGCATAATAAACCCTTCACCGCCGAACAAACCAGCTCCAAGTTTTCTTTGAAATTCTATGCTTATGCTTACTCCTTTAGCTGCACATAAAAACGAATCCTTCTGACAAGTAATTCTTCCGCCAAGGAGCGAAAGATCTAATGGAATTATTTTACCAGGGTATGGAGAAGCAAAGCTTACCCGTTTTTTGCCATAACCTGAATTGGTAAAGGCGGTCATAAATAAACTTTCACCGGTAAGTAAGCGCTTTCCTGCACTAAATAGCTTACCTAAAAGTCCAGATTGCTGCTGACTTCCATCGCCAAAAATGGTCTGCATTTGAATGCCATCATCCATCATCATAAAAGCGCCGGCTTCTGCTACAGCAGTTTCTTGAGGATCGAGTTCTACCTCCACGTATTGCATTTCTTCACCGTGAATGCGATAATCTATTTCCTGATTTTGAAGCATAATTTTTTGTTAATTGGATGTACGTCTGGAAAAACTGTTACAAAAGTATCCGACAAAAATTATTTGTCCAAGTATTCAATTGCTTAATCCCAATTATTAGTTCATTTGTACATGCTTCATTTAAAACAAGAATTATTCAATAAATGCCTGGAGTATGTTGAGGAACGAATAGCATCAACAGAAAGTGCAATTACTCAGGCAAAAGATGCATCTCAAGACGACACCAAGAGCAGTGCGGGAGATAAATACGAAACTACCAGGGAAATGATGCAGCAGGAAATTAGTAGGAATGAGGCGCAATTACTGGAAGCAAAAAAGTTAAAACATGCACTACTTCAAATCTCTCTTACCAGGAATTCAACAATCATTGAAAATGGAAGTATTGTAATAACCAATAATGGGAAATTCTTTATTGCCATAAGCGGGGGGCAAATGACCGTACAGGGATCAACTTACTTTGTGATATCTTCGGCATCGCCAATAGGCCGATTAATGTTAGGGCTAAAGAAAGGAGAAACGTTTAGCTTTAAAGGGAAATACTTTGAGGTAGAGAATGTGGGATAAAACAAAAGCCCGTTGCTTTACAGCAACAGGCTTTATATAATTAGTGTTTTACTGAATCGATAGAAGCATCAGCAGCTGAATCTACAGTATCAGCCTGGCTTACTAAAGAATCAGAAGTAACTTCAGCAGTAGAGTCGATTGAATCTGTAGCTGCATCAGTTTTAGTGTTAGACTGACAAGCAGCAACTGATAAAGTGATTGCTAAAGCAAGGAAACCGAATTTAAATAAATTTTTCATAAAATCTTTTCAGGGTTATTTTAAACTTAATACCCAAAGTTAAAAAAGGTAACCCATGAATTAAATTATAACACAGCCTGATCGTTAACTGCCTTAATGATCTCCTTAATTTTCTTTCTGGAGCATTGGTAATCGGGCGAACTCGCCATACGATCATATACATCATTTAAATGTATGGCATACTTGATCGCATCTTCAGCATTCTTAAACTTTAGAACAAACTGGCTTTCATCTCCCCGTTCAAACCCTTCGGTTGGCAGCGGAATTTTGTATTCATCAAAATCGGATTCACATAAACCCGAACAATCTTCCCTTGCAGCCGGTAAGCATATTTCCACTATCCTAATTTTGCGTCCAGGGTAATTTCTACCGCAGATAATGCCTGACTCACCGGACATCCTTCTTTAGCGGCATTTGCCAATTGTAAGAATTGTTCTTCGCTGATGTTTGGTACTTGTCCGGTTAGGGTAAGCTTGATTGATGTGATTTTAAATCCGCCTTCAACCTGATCTACTTTTACAGCGGCCTCAGTTTTTAATTCTGTTGGCGTGAATCCGGCACCGGCTAATTGAAAGCTTAAGGCCATAGTAAAACATCCGGCATGAGCCGCCGCGATCAACTCTTCAGGGTTCGTACCCGCTTTTCCGTCTTCGCTCTCGAAACGAGCCGCGAACGAATATGGCGTATTATCCAATACACCACTGGTTGATGTTAAAACACCTTTTCCTTCTTTACCTGTACCATTCCATACAGCTGATGATTTTCTGATCATATTTTAAGTATTAGTTAATGCAAACGTATTGGTTTCTGAACAATATTGCTGCTTTGTGGTTTGAAAATTAGGAAATATTACATTTGGCCTAGATGGAGCAAAAGCAGAATTTTGATGAAAAAACCGAACTCGAAAGGAAGCTTGGCTTAACCGAAACACTTTCAATTGTAATTAACCGCATTATCGGCTCAGGAATTTTCCGAACCCCTGCTCCTATTATGTTTATCACCGCATCGGTAAGCATGTTTTACGGGGTATGGATTGTTGGTGGAATTGCCACAATATTGGGTGCTCTTTGCTATGCAGAACTCGTGGCCATGATGCCCAGATCCGGCGGGCCTTATGTATTTTTAAAGGTAGCCTATCCGCCCGTTGTTACGTTTTTAAGAGGCTGGGCAATGTTCTTTGTTTCCGAAACAGGGTCTATCGCAGCGGTTGCCCTGTTTTTTTCCGAAAACGCCTTATCCACCATTAATGCTGAAATCGGCGGCTTTCAGGAAGGTGTGTTAGCTATCGCCTTGATTTTCCTGCTAACAGCAGCTAATTCGTTTGGTATTCAACTTAGTGGGGTATTTCAAAATATCTTCAGCTTTTTGAAACTAGCACTCTTGGTTTCAATCATAGGATTTAGCTTGTCTAAAGGAATTCAAACCGGAAACTTTGCCGATGCCGTGGATAAGCCCTGGACCTGGGCCGGAATTGTTTCCATTTTTACAGCACTTCGTTACGGCTTTTTCGCATATAGCGGATGGGAAGGCGCTACGTATGTTGCTGAGGAAATAAAAAATCCAAGAAAGAACCTCCCGCTTTCTTTATTTTTTGGAATCGGATTGGTAATGCTTCTATATCTCCTGATCAATTCAGCGTATTTAAATCTTTTAGGTCCAGAAGCAATGGGCGCCTCAAAAGGTGTTGCAATTGATTCTATGAAAGTTGTGATGGGTACGGCAGGTGCGCTATTTGTAGCAATCGCCATCATGGTAAGCACCTTCGGAAACGTAAACACCCAGATTCTTGTAAAAAGCCGTACCTGGTTCGCCATGGCCAGAGATCAATTATTTTTCAGAAAATTAGCTCTTATTCATCCTAAGTACAAAACACCAAACAATTCAATGTATGCTCAAGCCGCCTGGGCCACGGTACTTATTTTGTGTGCCACCCTTGCCGAAAGCGCTTACGAAGCGGTAATCGATTATTTTTCGTTTACTTCCTCTATTTTCAATGTACTCACCTTTGCTTCCATTTTTGTTCTACGCAAGAAATTTCCAGATGTATTAAGACCATATAAAGCTTGGGGGTATCCTTTTACCCTAATTCTCGTGCTTTTAATACATGGCACCTTTATGGTCGTGACACTGGTTACCGCATTTATTCCCTCACTTCTTGGCATTGCACTCACCACGAGTGGGCTGATTTATTATCATTTTTTTGTACCAAAAGAAGCGAAGGTGAATACTACTGAAATGGAATAAGTTTTTTTGGGCGTTCGGGCGGGCTTTGCGTTGCAAGTCCTCGCCACGATGAAGGATCGAGGCTGTGGGCTTTTCACTTCTATCCCTAACGCGAAGGAAAGATGGATATTTATAAAATTCGAGCCGGAGACTTTTTTTCCTCTAACTCTAATCTCTTCAACTCAAACTCCATTGCGATAATACTATCTTGAAAAGTTTGCAATTTATAATACCATTGTATACCACTAAAAATGGCTAGTATACCGCCAACAACCACGGCTGCTAAATAGATAGAAAAGTACCATTTAAACTCTCGAACAACGGCTTTTGTCTCTATCAATAAAGCTGTATTTTCTCTACTATGAGCATTAATTATTTTTCTATGGGCTAATATTGAATCTAAGCTTATTCGATCCCTTATAGCGTTCGCGCTAAATATCGGATAAAGCAAGCTGTCAGTGGAGATATCCTCGGCATTTTTATAATAACGGATATTTAAGTCATCCAATCTCCTATCATAATGTAATTTCTGTTCGCCTAATAAGTAAGTTGAGACTGTGAACAAAGTGAGACCCGCGATAAAAATAAATTTATACAGGCTGTCGGTAGGTAATGTGGGAAAAGTCATAAAGTAAATGTATTATTTTACATAGACTTATCACTCGATTAGCATATTTGAGCTTTAACGATGTCATTGATTTAGATATAACATATTAACAACCTTAATTTTTGCCATAAAAATAAAAACATTGAACAACATCAACACAATAAGCATCCTAGGCTGCGGCTGGTACGGTTTCCCTTTGGCGGTAAATCTCATTTCTAAAGGTTTCCAGGTTAATGGTTCGTCCACAACTCCCGAAAAACTTGAGATATTAAAAGCTGCCGGAATCATTTCTTTTCAGGTAAGTTTTGAACCAGACACTGAGGCATATCAGCCTGATTTTTTCAACTGTGATCTGCTCATAATCAGCATCCCTCCGAAACGCAGTTCAGGGCAAAGCCTGCTATATCCTGATAAGATTTCCAGAATTAAGGAAGCAGCTATTCTGCATAAAGTACCGCGGGTAATCTTTATCAGCTCAACAAGTGTTTATGGTGATGTGGATCATGAGCTCAATGAAAACTCACCAACAAGTCCTGCAACAGATTCCGGTAAAGCGATTTGGGAAGCCGAAAAACTGCTCATGAATCAAAGTAATTTTAAACTAAGTACTATTCGATTTGGGGGACTAACGGGTCCGGGGAGAGACCCCGGAAGGTTTTTTGCGGGAAAGAAAGACATTCCAAATGGAAAAGCACCCGTAAATATGATCAGGCTCGATCAATGCATTGAAGTTACAAACGCCATCATTGAAAAAGATGCTTTTGGCTACACATTTAATGCCTGTTCGTCAAGCCATCCACCAAAAAAGGAGTACTATAAACAAGCAGCATTAAAGAGCGGACTAGAAGCTCCGGAGTTTATCGACGAATTAAACGAATGGAAGATTATATCAAGTATACATCTCCAACCCGTGTTAGGCTTATCCCTTGACTAAGCTCTGCTTTTTATAAGCATTATATTTTTGTTGATAGCTTAGCTTCACAGATGTTGTTGAGCTTAAATTTGGAAGATTGCTGGAGAGTTTAAGTATTGGGGGCAGATAAGAAGGAATTGACACAGATGGAATATTCAATAACGCTGAAACTTCTTCTCCTAATAAATACCGCATTAAACTTAGGGTCTGGTCCTTAGAAATACTTTTATCAGTCACAGTATTGAAGTAGCTAATCAGGTATTTTGTAAGTTCCCTTCCCTGCTCTGAAGACTTAAAATGCCTCGTACTGATTGACTTTTCAAGGGCGGTTGCAGACTTACCATCTTGAGGTATCAAATCTTCTTCAAGTCCTAAAAGGAACCCAATTACATTCCATAAATGCATAAAAGATTGTTGCTCTTCGTACGAAATGGTATAGCCTAATTTTCTAAGTCCGCGTATTACGATAAGTGAAAAAGCTAGGTTAGTACCAGCCATATCTTCCTGGTTTACCGGAACACCAAGGCTATTATCCCATTGTCCGCTTTTTAAAGTATAATAACGTGCTACGGCATGAGTAAGCCGAATCTTCAAACAGATTGAAAAGCCCTTGCCATCTTTATCAAAAGCGGCAGGATTCATTACTTCCCAAATAAAATTAGCGGTGTCTGAAAGGCGTTTGGCCGAATCGTCTTGTAAACGCCTGGAAAGATATAGAACCATTGCACCATCCGCTGCAGCGTAACAGTAAGGCAGCGAAAGCAAACCCAGTAACTGCATAATCTGCTCGGCATGTTTCACAAAGAACGCTGAACCGGCCTTCATTAAACGCTCATCAGCCCATACGGGAAGAGTTCTGCAATTGGCAATAAAGTGATGTTCTAAATAACTCGTTGGCAGGTGATTAGGGGAATCATGCTGCTTAAGCCAGTTGTACAAATCCGCCCTACTGTGAGGATCTCCAAAGCATAATTTGATAAATTCCTCAGGCTCAGGATCGCCTTGTAATCGCTTAGCATTTAAAAATTCATTAGAATAATTGGGGACCACAGGCATCTCAATCCACTAATGTTGGCACATAGGTATCCGTTTTAACGGTTGCCTTCAACTCATGCAAAATATTATATAAACCGAAATTGGTGCGATTAACGTAGATAAAATGCTTTACTCCACGCGCTTGCTTAAATTCAGGCATTTTGGAAATCATCTCACCATACGAATATAGATTATCAAAAAAGCTCTTTTCACTAAAATCAAATGTGTTGTTTGAATATGGTTTAGCGAAAAGCGAGATCATCTGACAATACATCTCGTAATAAAAAGCCACCTGCTTTGGAGTATCCTTCGGTTGAATCATTTCCAGCTCCCTAAAGGCGTTTAAGGCCTTTTCTTCAGCAGCTAAAAAGCCATGATGTGTTAGCGAAAAGAAGGGATAATAAAAATCGTCTGGCAATACCTTTATGCAGCCAAAATCTATAATTCCCAACTTACCTTCCGGCGTGATTAAGAAGTTTCCCGGATGCGGATCTGCATGGACAGCCCGCAGTTCATGTTGTTGAAAATTATAAAAATCCCATAAGGCTTGCCCTATTTTATTTCGCTCTTGCTGAGATGGATCTGTTTGCAGGTACTCGTTAAGGTGCATTCCATCCAGCCAATCCATAGTAATGGTTCTCTTGCTGGATAGTTCGGGGTAATATTTCGGAAACACAATATTATTCAGGCTACTGCATGCTTCAGAAAACTCGATCGATCGCCTTACTTCCAGCTCATAATCAGTTTCTTCCAATAAGCGCTCTTCTACTTCTTTCATGTAAATGTCGAGCTCCTTTTCACTCATCCCGAGTAAACGGAAGGCAAAAGGTTTTACCAGTTTAAGATCCGAAGAAATGGAATCGCCAACACCGGGATATTGAATTTTTACTGCAAGCTTTTTACCGTTAAGTTCTGCCTGATGTACCTGACCAATAGAGGCGGCATTGCTTGACTTCAGATTGAACTTATCAAACACCTGCTCGGGCGACTTACCGAAAAATTTACGGAAAGTTTGCACTATAAGTGGCCCTGATAGTGGCGGTGCATTGTACTGCGATTGGGAAAACTGATTTATATATGCCTTAGGCAGGATATTTTTATCCATGCTAAGCATCTGGGCAACCTTTAGGGCGCTTCCTTTCAGCTGACTTAGCGATTTATAGATATCTGCCGCGTTATCCTCGTTCAATTCATCCTTGCTCAGGTTAGAATTGAACAGCTTCTTTGAATAATGCTTTACGTAATTACCACCAATCTTAAAGCCGGTCTTCACAAATTGAGAAGATCGCTCTACTTTGCTGATTGGAATACTGTTTTGTTCTCTCTCTGCCATCTTAGAAAGGCATTTTTATGCCCGAATTCTTAAATAGAAACTTCCCATAGTCAAACAGATCATCAACCGGAGAGCGTTGAAAAAGATTGTATGTTACGTTTACTCCTTTTTCGATTGCCTCGTCTGTTTTATCGAATCCAGCCGAAGTATCTTTTAGCCAAAAGTTAAGTACAAATCCAAACTGAATCCAAAGCGCATCTTTGTATTTATTTGCAAAAAAAGGCCTGTCGATTAATTCGCCTGATTCAATTCCTTCTTGAATTATTTCAGCGCTAAAAATCTCAAAGTCACTTTTCAAACCTTCGAGTAAACGCTTCGAACCAATGGTTTTTTCTGCATTCTTAAGGCTGAAGGAAGCGAAGCTGCGCTTACTTTTTAACAACTCAATAAAGCTGTAAAATAAACTAAGTGCCTTTTCCCGGGATGTATACTGATTCCAAACCTCTTGTTCTTTAACTTTAGTAATGGTTTCAATAAAAAATCCGGACCAAATACTTTGTTCTATGCTTTCGAACGAGCCGAAATGATTGTAAAATTCTTCCTCAGCAATGTCATTCTCCTTAGCAAACAGGTAAACGGTTTTGGGTTGCTCACCGTGGTTTAAAATGTAATGAAAATAGGCATCCTGAAGTTTCTGTTTAGTTTCCATAATTTGAACGTATTGAGAAGGAAATCAAAACATATACGAGTGAATACTCGAGGGAGATTTTGCTATGATTGTTTCCTTGTTCAAATATCAGGATTATGAGATGTGAAAGAGAATGCAGGAAGAGAAAGGACTGAAATATGACATGGGGGTTGGAGATGCAGTTCAATTTCAGATGTCGTTAGTTCAAGGCTTTAAAGTAATGCTGAAACCAGGGTCGGGATAGCAAATATATCAACAATCGTTTTTCTATATTTGATTAACAACTATCGATACAGTATGAACCTTCATCTTACCAAAAAGACAGAGAAATCGTTTTTATGCATGTCTTTTCTCTTGATACTGATTACTAATACTTTCGCACAGTCAAGCCAAAATAAATGTGAATGCTCTGCTCTTTTAGGAGAAACTATTGAAAAGGTATCGACAATTTATGCTGGCTTTAAGGACAAGGTAACATCGCAAACACGGCCTGAATATAATAGATTGGTAAAACATGTCAGAAGAGAGGCTATTACAGCATCTCATGAAAAAAGGTGTTATGAAATTTTAAAGGAATATACTGACTGGTTTAAAGACGGGCACGTTGGCGTATGGTTCAGTGTTCCATCTACACGTTCAGATATCCGAACTGTGCCTTTAACAGAAATCCCCTCAGGTCTTGCTGAAACAGGAGTTGGTTTAGTAGGTATGTGGTCTACTGCGGATCAAAGTGAGCAATATGCCATAATACCTGATAAAAGATTTGGAAATCAATATTTAGCCATTAATATTAAAAGTGTTGATTCGGCATGGATTCCAGGGATGGTAAAAGTCGAATTCTATAACTTTAGTAATAGAGAAAATCTTTATCGTGGCTTGTATTACAAAAAAGATTTTTCAGGTGTTCTGAATGGGTTTACTCTCAATAATGATAGAATTGATCATTGGTTTGGCCAGTCATGGTATAGAAACGGCACTACAAATGCTAACGCAAATCCAGAAATCTCTGACCCTGTTGTTTTCAGACAGATAAATAAACAGTTTACATATCTTAAATTAGGCAGGTTTGATCAGCAAGTTGTTGATAGGTTAGACAGCTTAATCAAAGTTAACAGGTCAATTATCCAAAACTCAAAAAATATGATTATAGACCTGAGAGGAAATCCAGGCGGGAACGCCGGATCATCTCAGGAAATGATTCGATTAATTTATACAAATCCTATTATTTATCCAGCATGGCAATACCGTTCTTCTCCAGAACTGATAAAATCTCGAAAAAAACTCATCAATGAATTATCATTGGATGATCCTTATAATTCCTTAAAAACGCAGCAAATACTTTTACAACGATTAATTGAACATCCTGGCGAATTGGTTAGTGGTGGAGACAGCATTATTCGAACGGTAGATTCAACAGATCGGTATCCGGAAAAAGTCGCATTTTTGGTAGATAAAAAATCAGGGAGCAGTGCTGAATTCTTTACCTTTGAGGGTAAACAGAGTAAAAAAGTTACCCTATTTGGAACTCCTACAGCCGGAGTAATGGATTATGGAGAAGATCAAAGCATAAGTTTATCATGTGGGAAGTTTATTATAACTATTCCTTGGGGGAGAAATGGATGGATTGACCGATTTGGTTTTCGTGTTGATAACATTGGGTTCATGCCAGACATTCTCATTCCGCCTACAGAAAAAGATTGGATTAACTTTGTCGTCAAATATTGGTCAAAGTAAGGCATCTTATATCTAATGAACAAATTGAGTTGAAAAATCAAACTTGATCTTTGAATTATACCTGTCATTTTGACAACCCACCCCCTTTTGGAACACCCCTTGATAAGCTGTCTTCAAAGAATTCGAAATCTATAATACTATGCA
>DASWMZ010000170.1:0-38480 GCA_036399495.1 Pedobacter sp. | reverse complement strand
AAATCAATCAAACCTAAAAGATAATATTATGGGAAATTTACTTTATCTAGTCGCAGTTGTCCTGATCATAATCTGGGCTGTGAGCTTTTTCGGAGGTTACGCTACAGGCGGTATCATCCACATCTTATTAGTAATTGCAATTATCGCGGTATTGCTTCGTGTTATACGGGGAGCAGTTTAGTAATAGATTGTTTAAAATAATCAATCCGGCTTTGGCCGGATTTTTTTATGCCTGTTTCTGAAATATTTCAGCTATCAGTAAATCTTCAGGATAGGTAATCTTTATATTTTTATAATCACCTTCGGTTACAAAAATCTTTGTGCCGGCTTTTTCTACAACCGAGGCATCATCTGTAAAGTAGTCTTTAAACTCTTGTTGATAAGCTTTTTTTAGAACTACGGACTGGAAGGTTTGCGGTGTTTGCACCAGAAAAATATCTTGTCTTTTTAAAGACGTAGTTCCCTTACCATCTATAATCCTAATTGAGTCTTTACTCGTAACAGCGGGTATTACAGCCGTGTTAGTATATGCTAGTTTAAAACAACGTGTAATCAGTTCATTGGTTATAATTGGCCTCACTGCATCGTGCACTGCTGTAAGCGAATCATCATCAACCAACTCCAATCCATTTTTTACTGAATGAAATCGTTCAGACCCGGCATTAACCAACAAGAGGGGAATATCGAATTGATGTTTAATGCTCAGTTCAGACCACAAAGAATGATATTCAGTGCCTAATACCAGGATGATTTCAGGTTTAACCTCAGAGTTGTAAAATGCTTCAATAGTATGCATTAAAATGGGCTTACCATTTAAAGGAAGAAATTGTTTAGGAAGTTCAGAATTCATCCGCCTTCCATTTCCGCCCGCTACTATAATTGCATAATGTTTCACTTGGGAAGCAGATATGAGATGTTAGATATGAGACTTTCAATATGATACATATTTTTCATCAATAATATCTCACACCTCGAGTCTCAAATCTTTTTAAATAATCAACATCGCATCTCCATAGCTGTAAAAGCGGTATTTTTCTTTTACTGCGACCTCGTAAGCATGTTTCACATACTCATAACCTCCAAAAGCACTAACCATCATCAACAGAGTTGATTCAGGCGTATGGAAGTTGGTAATCATGCTATTTGCAATGCTAAACTCGTAAGGAGGGAAGATGAATTTGCTGGTCCAGTCGTTAGCTTGCTTTAAAGTGTGGTTTGCCGATACTGCTGATTCTATTGCACGCATACTGGTTGTTCCAACTGCACAAATACGGCGTTTGTTTTCTATTCCTCTGTTAACAATATCAGCAGTTTTTTGCTCGATAATGTATTGCTCGGAATCCATTTTGTGTTTGGTTAGATCCTCCACTTCTACCGAACGGAAAGTACCAAGACCAACATGTAACGTCACTTCCGCAAATTCAACTCCTTTAAGTTCAAGGCGTTTCATTAATTCTCTGCTAAAGTGCAAACCCGCAGTTGGTGCAGCTACTGCGCCTTCGTTCTTAGCAAAAATGGTTTGATAGCGTTCTTTATCTTCTGCTGTTGCTTTGCGCTTGATGTATTTAGGAAGCGGGGTTTCTCCTAATATTTCGATGTTTCTGCGGAATTCTTCTTCAGACCCATCGAAAAGGAAACGAATAGTACGGCCTCTCGAGGTGGTGTTATCAACAACTTCTGCAACTAACAGATCATCATCACCGAAGTAAAGCTTATTCCCTACACGGATTTTACGGGCCGGATCAACAAGCACATCCCATAACCTTAAATCTTTATTAAGCTCGCGCAGAAGGAATACTTCAATTGTTGCACCAGTCTTCTCTTTATTGCCATATAAACGCGCGGGAAAAACTTTAGTATTATTTAAAATCATCACATCCTTATCATCAAAATAACCAAGAATGTCTTTGAAAATTTTATGCTCGATGGCACCGGTTTTTTTGTCGAGTACCATTAAACGAGCCTCATCCCTCTGATCTGCAGGGTTATGGGCAATTAAAGATTCTGGTAAATTGAATTTAAACTGGGATAACTTCATATAAAAAGTGTAAAAATTTCAGGGCGCAAATTTAATGATTATTATTCTATTAGCGCCTTTTAGTAAAGATTTATTCTCAGTAAGAATTCTGGTTATATAATGGAAAGCGGAAGAGATTTAACTTCTTCTAATAATTCTGTCTTGTTAATTGGAACTACACCTACTGATTGACAAACAAGTCCTCCCGCAAGATTAGCGATTGCCGCTGTTAGAAATTCATCTAAACCCGCTGCAAGACATATCACAGTAGTAGCAATTACGGTGTCTCCTGCTCCGGATACATCGGCAATGTTTCTGATATGTGCAGGAATCACTTTTTTACCATTCTTAGAGTGCATATATACGCCTTGCTCAGAAAGAGTAACCATTATCATACCTGCGTTAAGCTGATCTTGCAGGCCTTGCACGGCATTTTGTAGCTCCTGATGATTCTTCGAGTCTATATCCAGCTTTAAGCCTTCTCTCAATTCTTTAAGATTTGGTTTAAATAAGGTAACACCTTTATAGCTAAGAAAGTTGCGTTTTTTAGGGTCAACAACGGTTATAATACCTTTAGTATTTGCAGTTTTTACTACCTCGCTGATAAGATGTTCGGAGATTACGCCTTTATCATAGTCTTCGAATACGATAGCATCTATTTTCTGATCATTAATTATTTGCTTAATGATTCCGACTAATTTTTGTGACTCATCTAAAGGCAATTCATCATCAACCTCTGCATCTATTCTTACAACTTGCTGATGGTGAGCAATTACCCTTGTTTTAACAGTAGTAGGACGGGTGCTTAACTTAAGAATACCTTGTGAAGGAAGGTTGTTATCTTGAAGGATGGTCAGAAATTCGTCTCCTTCTTTATCGTCTCCGATTACAGCGCAAATTACTGGAGTAGCACCCAATGCCTGAATATTGAGAGCTACATTAGCTGCACCGCCCAGGCGGTTTTCTTTTTTGCGAACCGAAACTACCGGAACCGGAGCCTCCGGGGAAATGCGTTCTACACTTCCCCATAGGTACGAGTCCATCATGACATCGCCAATAATTAGAATGTTTAGATTATTAAACTGCTGAAACAGCTTTTGCATCCTTCAACTGTTCTAAGGCATATTTAATTCTAGACATTGCTTCAATTAATTTGTCATCCGCGGCAGCGTAAGAAATACGTAAACCGTTCGGATCGCCAAAAGAATCACCGCTTACCGTAGCAACGTGCCCGGTGTTTAAAAGATAAAGTGCTAAGTCATCCCCATTAGCTATAATAGATCCGTCGGGAGCTGTTTTGCCAAAGAATGATCGAACATCAGGGAAAAAGTAAAACGCACCTGCGGGAACATTTACCTTAAGTCCGTCGATGTCTTTTAATAAGTTATAGACCAAGTCGCGGCGTTTTAAGAAAACTTTTTGCATTTCTTTCACACTGTCTAAACTTCCCTGGTAAGCAGCAGCACCGGCATGTTGAGTGATAGAACAGGTTCCTGAGGTTACCTGACTTTGCAGCTTATCACAGGCATCTGCGATAGCTTTGTTGCTGGCAGAGAAACCTAAGCGCCATCCGGTCATCGCGTAAGCTTTAGATAAACCGTTTATAATAATTACGCGATCTTTCACACTTTCAAACTCGGCGATAGAAACATGCTCGCCAATAAAGTTGATATGCTCATAAATCTCATCAGAAATGATGTAGATGTTCGGATATTTTTCAAATACTTTAACCAAAGCTGCTAACTCTTCCCGTGTATAAACTGTTCCGGTTGGATTGTTCGGCGAAGAGAACATAAACAGCTTGCTTTTTGGAGTAATGGCTGCTTCTAGTTCTTCAGGTGAAATCTTAAAATCGGTATCTATAGTCGCGTTAATAAACACAGATTCGCCTTCGGCCAGTTTTACCAGCTCAGAATAAGAAACCCAGTAAGGAGTTGGAATTATTACTTCTTCGCCCGGATTTACCAGACACATAATCGCATTAGCTAAAGATTGCTTCGCGCCTGTAGAAACTACAATCTGATCGAAATTGAAATCAAGATTGTTTTCACGCTTCAATTTCGCCGCGATCGCCTTTCTTAAGTCTGGGATACCTGCTACCGGAGTGTAGTAAGACTGATTCGCGTCAATCGCCTTCTTGGCAGCATCTTTAACAAAATCAGGAGTAAAAAAATCGGTTTCTCCAAGGCTTAAGCTGATCACATCTACGCCTTTTGCTGCTAATTCTCTTCCGAGTTTAGCCATCTTGATGGTTGCAGACTCGGAAAGATTGTTTATTCTGTTTGATAAAGTACTCATAAGCGCAAATATATGAAGCTTTAGAGATTGAGATGTAAAAAAAAATCTTTATCCCTAATTAAGAATTTTTCCGTTGCCAGAGTAGTAAATTTGGCAGCAACGCTCAACTTGTGGAGAGACAAAAAAAAATAATTCTATTCGCTTTGGTTGTCAGTTTTTTACTGATGCTGGGGAAGTTTACAGCCTATTTTCTTACCTCCTCCAATGCCATTCTAACCGACGCGGCAGAAAGCATTGTAAACGTTCTTGCAAGTTCTTTTGCCTTTTATAGCATTTATTTATCGGCTCAACCCAAAGACCTTAATCATCCCTACGGCCATGGTAAAGTGGAATTTTTTTCAATGTTTGTCGAAGGGATTTTGATACTGCTGGCGGGTGCGCTCATTATATTTAAGTCGGTCTATAATATGTTTTTTCCACTTGAAGTGAAGGCATTGTTAGATGGTGCAATCATTGTGGCGGTAACCGGACTGATAAATTTCTTCGTGGGCGGTTTATTGATTAAGGAAAGTAAATCCTCAAACTCTTTAGTATTATATGCCGACGGGAAACATTTGCTTACCGACGCTTATACTAGCGCCGCCTTATTTGCCGGTTTATTAGTTATTCACTTTACAGGAATTTATTATTTCGATAGCATTCTTTCCATTTTAATGGGATTGTATATTGTTTTTAGTGGCTACAAATTGGTTCGAAAATCGGTAGGGGGATTGATGGATGAAACCGATTTTAAAGTGGTAACAGATGTGTTAAAAATACTGAATGCGAATCGCCATAATTCCTGGATTGATATTCATAATCTCAGAACACAAAGTTACGGGCACGAATTACACATCGATTGCCACGTTACTTTGCCTTATTACTATGAGCTGAATAAGGTGCATGATGAGATCTCACAAATTGATACTTTAATTAATCAAAAAGGATTTGTGCGAACTGAGTTCTTTATTCATACCGACCCTTGTTTGCCGCAATGTTGCCATTATTGCCGGATGGAAGCCTGCCCGGTGCGAAGCGAAGTGCAAACGAAGGATATTACATGGACTCCGGATATTGTAGCGAGAAACCATAAACATTTCGAATGACTATGATTTTTGATTCAGCTCGCGGTTATTGTTTTATTGTCTTAGCGCTAATGCTTTCTGCTTGTTTGGACAAGAAGCTTACGAAGGGGGAAAAGATTCAATCGGCTTTAGATACAACAGTTAATATGCCGGATTCTGTAGTGCAGTATTTAGATAATGCGGTGGACACAATGGAAACTTTCTCCATTAATAAAAAGAAAATTAACTGGAAATCGTTTAGAGCTCAAGTACTAAAAGATTCAAGAGGGGCTACCACTTATTCACAAACCTATCCTGCAATTCAAAATGCATTGTTGTCGCTTGGAGACCAGCATAGCTTTTTTAAAACACCTGAACAGCATCAACTATGGAAAGATGCCGCCCTGAGAATTCCGGTTAAACAAAAGAAGGAGAGGAAGAGATCATTGGGAATGATGCGCGATGAGAATATAGCAGAGTTGGATGTCGAAACCTTTACATCAGGTGACGAGAAGGAGATGCTCAATTACGCCGGCAGGCTTCAAGAATCAATAAAAGATCTTGATAAATATCACCCCAAGGGATGGATAGTGGATTTAGATTATAACCGTGGTGGTAATATGTGGCCAATGCTGGCAGGTATTGGCCCTTTATTGGGAGAGGGGATATCAGGATACTTCGTACCTACAGATGGCAAGAGAATAGCATGGAAATACCAAAATGGAGAAGTGTGGTCTGGAAATGAATTGATGTTGAAAATTTCTAAACCCTATCAGATTAAAAGAAATGATTCTCCAGTTGCCTTATTTGTAACGCACCGAACTGCGAGTTCAGGAGAGGCAGTAGTGGTTGCGTTTATCGGAAGACCAAATACCAGAATATACGGCGATCCAACAGCTGGCTTATCCTCTGCTAATCAGGGATACACATTAGTTGATGGCGCACAATTAATTTTAACCTCTGCTGTTTTTGCAGATCGTAATGGCAGGTTATATGGTTCTAAGATCCAACCTGATGTCGATCTATCGAAACGATGGTATTATTTTTCAGGTTTTGAACATGAAATTATGCTGGGTGAAGTGGAGGAGTGGGTGCTTAGTTTAAGAAAATAGAGAATGTACAATTTCAACGTCCGAGTTTACGGCCTTTTAATAAATGAGCAAAACCAGATTCTTCTTAGTGATGAGGAAGAATATGACGTTCGGTTTAGTAAGTTTCCCGGGGGCGGATTAGAATACGGCGAGGGTCTGCTTGATGCACTTAAGCGCGAGTTTGTTGAAGAATGTCAGATGGAAGTTGAGATAACGGGACACTTTTACACTACTGATTTTTTTGTGAAATCGGCCTTTAATGATAGTCAGATCATCAGCGTTTATTATACCGTTAAACCAGTTTCCGAAATACTAATTAAGTGTAAAGAGGTTATTTTTGATTTTGATGATGAAGGCGATATTCGTCAGGCTTTCAGATGGAAAAAATTGGAAGAT
The DNA here is from genome assembly GCA_036399495.1 of Pedobacter sp. Taxonomy (GTDB): domain Bacteria; phylum Bacteroidota; class Bacteroidia; order Sphingobacteriales; family Sphingobacteriaceae; genus Paradesertivirga. The sequence continues at coordinate 31,635 of DASWMZ010000170.1, read as the reverse complement.
CTAACTGTAAAGGACGTTACTTTTCCAACCGATCAGCGTGTTGTAGAATTACTCAAAATGCAATGGAACAAAGTTTAAGTAAACGGGATAAATCAATCATTTGGCACCCGTTCACCCAAATGCAAACGGCAGCCGACCCGATTGCCATTGTGAAAGGTGAGGGCGCTTATCTTATTGATGAAAATGGAAACAAATACCTTGATGCGATATCGTCCTGGTGGGTAAATCTTCATGGACATTCGCATCCCTATATCGCTCTAAAAGTATCAGAACAGCTCCGTACTCTTGAACATGTAATTTTTGCCGGTTTCACTCATAAGCCCGCAATAGAACTGGCAGAAGCATTGTTACAAATACTTCCGCCTAACCAGTCAAAAATCTTCTATTCGGATAATGGCTCAACAGCCGTTGAGGTGGCTTTAAAAATGTGCCTTCAGTATTGGAGCAATTCCGGAACAGCAAGAACTAAAGTAATTGCTTTCAAGAATTCGTTTCATGGTGATACGTTTGGAGCTATGTCTGTTAGCGCCAGAGGCGCATTTACTAAGCCATTCGAGAGTCTGCTATTCGAAGTTGTTTACATTGACATCCCGAATGCTGGCAACATTGAAGCGCTTAAATCTCAAATCTCAAATCTCAAATTCGAAGTCTCCTCTTTCATTTACGAACCGCTCGTTCAGGGAACGGGAGGGATGTTAATGTATGAAGCAGCATATCTGGATCAGCTTTTAGAATGCTGTCGCGAAAACCAGATTTTTACGATCGCCGATGAAGTGATGACCGGTTTTGGACGAACAGGTAAGCTGTTCGCTTCAGAGTATCTTAAAAACCAACCGGACATCGTTTGCCTTTCAAAAGGTCTTACGGGCGGTACAATGGCTCTGGGGGTGACATCTTGCACAACTAAAATTTTTGATGCTTTTCTTTCGGATGATAAACTCAAAACGTTTTTTCATGGCCACTCTTTCACAGCCAATCCTCTTGCCTGCGCAGCCGCATTAGCAAGTTTCGAATTATTGATGCGAGAGGAGACCCTGCTAGCCATTAAGCGCATAGAAGTTAATCATGCAGCATTTGCGAAGAAAGTGCAACATCACAAAAAGCTAAGAAACATCCGGCAAACGGGAACTATTTTAGCATTAGAATGGGAAACAGAAGGGAATAGCTCCTATTTTAGCAGCTTACGCGATAGCCTTTATAACTTTTTTTTGGGAGAAGGAATTATCTTGCGGCCATTAGGAAATATCATCTATATTTTGCCACCTTATTGTATTACAGAGGAACAACTGGCTTATATCTATTCGAAAATAGAAGAAGCCCTCGAGAAATTTTAGCATGCAATTAAAGACACTCTTCGATCAAATTATAGCTCAGCCAAAATTACACGCGAGGCTTCTGAATACTCTGTCTTTGATGGAGAATACGGGTGCCAGAAAAATTTCAGCATCAGAACATTCAACTAATGTTACATTGATTGTCTTAAAACATGCTGCTGAAGAACATCGCCATGCTTACTATTTAAAAAAGCAGATTAGTAAAATCAATGAGAATTTTTGCCCAACCTACGCTTATGAGTTTTTATTAGCTCCTGCTTCGAGTCGATTATACCTAAATAAATTAGATACAGAAATAAGTCGATATTTGAAAACAACCCTTGGTTTGAGCGGATCAGATTTAAAATTTGCAGCTTATCTGCTGGTTACTTATGCTATCGAAGTGCGTGCTGATGAATTATATCCAGTTTATCAGGAAGCATTAGATGAAGCAAAAAGCAAAGTAAATGTTAAGTCAATTATTTTAGAAGAAGAGGGACATCTGGAAGAAATGCTTAAGCAATTAAAAGACTTCTCACCACAGTGGGAAATGCATGCAGAAAGTGCCCTGAAGATTGAGTCGAAATTGTTTAATGACTGGGCGATATCCTTAGAGCAGGAGCTGACAATTAATGCTTAAAAAACACAATACCTTTAATGTTTTTTACCTGCTTATCATAACTGTAAATATTTACGCCCTTTTTTTTGAAAATGAATTAGTGAGGATGATAGCAATGCCATCCATTGCCATATCATTAATGATTTATTTAATTATAAAAACGAAGGTTCAGACGGCGTTTCACAAGCTGGTTTTTGCGGGATTGGTATTTTCCTTAGCAGGGGATGTACAATTACTTTTTTCTACAAGTGCAGAGTTTTATCTTCTTACGGCACTGTTAGCAACATTAGTTAGTTACATGCTTTATTCGGCCGCTTATTATCTTGATTTTAATACGAATCCTGGCTTGACAAAACGGGTTGGTAACATTCTATTAGTCTTTCTTGCTCTTATAACTGTTAGTTTCTTTATGGCAGCCAGTAAAAACCTGAACGACTTTAAATATCCGGCCTCTGCATATTTAATAGTACTTACAATTATGACGGTTTTATCTGGCTATCGCCATAAGAGAGTAAACCGCGTAAGTTTTAAATTAATACTTACGGGTAGTTTTGCCTTTGTTTTATCTGATCTATCTATAGGATATTACCATTTTATTGAATCTGAAAATTTGATGATGATGTTTTTTTTGTTAGCGTACCTAATTGCTCAATACCTGGTGGTGATAGGTTCAATAGAACGAACTGCGAACTATAACTCTATGAAATAGCAGGATACTCATCTCCTATACACACATAATCACTCATTTTTTGTTAATCTATTAACCGTAACTAAAGGATTGAAACTAACATTAGAAATATTAAGTTGCCTGTTTATATTAATATCGCTCATACCGTTGGTGCGAAATGATTACTGGGCCTTCCGTGTATTTGAATATCCACGTTTTCAAAAGCTGATCGTTTGTTCGATTTTATTAATGGGCCTATGTTATTATATATACAGCCAACCGGGCCTCGATATTTATATCATTTGTATCCTATTAATAGCCAATACTTTTTATCTTTTTTATCAGGTTTACCCATTTACCTCCTTAAGTAAAAAAGAATTACTTAGAACTACCGTTGACTTACCAGATAATACCATAGCCCTCATGACCGGCAATGTGTATCAATACAATCGGGAAGCAAAGGCTTATTTGGAAAATGTTTACAAGGCCGATCCTGATATCGTTCTACTTCTTGAAACCGATAATTGGTGGGATGATGAAACCAAAAAATTAACAGATAAATATCCTTACAGCATAAAAGTTCCGCAGGAAAACACTTACGGAATGCTCCTATATTCAAAGTTTGAGCTGTTAGAATCGGAAGTCAAGTTTTTGGTTGAGGATGAAATACCGTCTATACACACATTAGCGTTGTTGCCTTGCGGTCAAAAAATCCAGTTGTACTGTGTGCATCCTACGCCACCAGTTCCTCAAGAAAACCCACGTTCTACAGAACGCGATAAAGAATTGCTTCTAGTTGCAGATAAGGCGAAAGGGAATGATTATCCGGTTATAGTAATGGGAGATTTGAACGATGTTGCCTGGAGTTACACGACAAGTCTTTTCTGTAAAATTAGCGGTTTGCTTGATCCCCGAAAAGGAAGAGGTTTTTTTAATACTTTTCATGCAAAAAGCAGGGTTTTACGATTTCCACTTGATCATGTTTTTTGTTCGACGGACTTTAAATTGATTCACATCAAAAAGCTGGATGCTGCCGGTTCAGATCATTTTCCAATGTATGTGAAGTTGCAGTATGAGAAGGTGGCGTCTTTGGAACAAGAAGAGCCGAAGGCTAGCGCGGAAGAACTTGAATTAGCGGAAGAAAAGAAGAATAAGTCGACCGCATAAAAAAGCTCCTTAACATTTGTTAAAGAGCTTTTTCTAAAAAGTTAATTTTACTTCTTTTCAGGCGGTGTTGAAGTTATTTCTCCGAATTCGTTCACATAGGCCATCATGCTTTCTAAATCTCCACCACTGGAATTTTGCTTGCGATCTGCTTTACGTTGTTCCTTATCTTCTTTTTTCTTTTGCCTGTTTTTTTCGAGTTGCTTCTTCATGAAGGTAGCCTGAGATTTAGCCATACAATTGATTTTAAAATTCTTCTTGGCTGGTTTCAGATATCTGGTGTGCCTTTTGAAGGAAACCGAATCTGGAACAATTCCCGGGCAGCAACGGATTAGCCGCAAGGTGAATTTTAATCAAAAGATTGATTAGCAGGCAAGAAAGAAAACATTGTTATTCCGTTGCCGCAAAGGTATGAATTTTTAAGGGAATTTTGAACGCCAGACAGCTTTATAGTCACAGCTGAACTGAAAGGTGCATTTAAACGCTACTAGCAATTTATATCAAAGACTGTTCATCAGCTTTCCTTTACTTTCTTGTAACGCATCTATTTCGCTTTGCTCAAGAAAAGGATATTGAGGATTCATTTCTGTTAGTGTATCTACGATTACTTTACAGATAGCAACTCTTGCAAGCCATTTTTTATCGGCAGGAATAATATACCATGGCGCTATTTTATTGCTGGTTTCGGCAAAGGCATCCTGGTAAGCATCCATATAGTGATCCCAAAGCTCACGTTCTGCAAGATCTCCTGCTGCGAACTTCCAATTTTTTGTAGAATCATCTATCCGTTCAATAAAACGTTTCTTTTGTTCTTCTTTTGAAATATGCAGAAAAAACTTAATTACTACAGTTCCTGTGTCTGTTAAATGCTGTTCAAAGTTTCTGATGCTTGCATAACGCGATTTCCAAAAGTCTTCGTCAATCTGGGTGAGAGGCAGCTGACTTTCATTTGCTGCAAATTGCGGGTGAACCTTACATACCAATACATTTTCATAATGCGAGCGATTGTGTATGCCTATCCGTCCGCGTTCAGGTAACGCCTTGTAATGTCGCCATAAAAAATCGTGGTCCAGTTCTTCTAAGGTTGGTTGTTTAAAGCTGTATACCTGACAACCCTGAGGATTCAAGCCGCTCATTACATGTTTTATCGCGCTATCTTTTCCCGCCGCATCCATTGCCTGGAAAATTATAAGAAGCGACTTTTTGTTCTCAGCATACAGCTTTTCATGTAGAACAACCATCTCTTCTTTCAGCTTTGCCAGCAAGTCTGATGCTTCTGCTTTTTCTAATAAATCATCAGGTGATGCATCGGCTTCTGAAAGTATAATTTTTTGGCCGTTTTCAATTTTAAAGGCTTTTGTACTAAAGTTCATACAGTTTTTTATCTAATATAATATCAAAACGCGGCTTTAGTTTGCCTTGTCAATTAGATAATAATACTGCGCATTTTGGCTCAATTTTTGATTTTAATATAATCACACACTAGTATAAAAACTAATTGTTGCCTTCATAATAAGCCTGAAACAGTAGCGTTAAGTTTATACACGACACACTTAAAATAATAAATTTATGAAAACATTAGCAATGGTATTTGCGGTAGCTGTAACATTTGCAGCCTGCAACAACAACACAAAAACATCTGCACAATTAAAACAAGAGGCATATCAATCAATTCGCGATAGCCTGAAATTAGACAGTTTTGAACGTGCTGAAGCTAAGAAAATCGAAATAGCTGAAGAAAGAGAACGTATTCTCGCACTACAGCAAGCTCAACCAGTAAGAGAGCGTGTTATTTATGCTTCTAATTCATCTCCCAGAAGAAGAACCTATGTAAAAGGAGTTCAGGAGACATATACTTATTCTCAGCCCCAAAACAGGAAAAGAGGATGGAGCCATGCCGCAAAGGGAGCAGCTATTGGAGCTGGTGCCGGAGCAGTGACAGGTATTATAGTGGATAAAAAAGATGCACGCGGTGCTATAATAGGTGGTGTAATTGGTGCAGGAACCGGTTATGCAATTGGAAGAGCAAAAGACCGTAGAACAGGAAGGATTCAATAATTTTTAATTTTATAATGGAAGCCTCGAATTATATTCGGGGCTTTTGTTTTTTATAATATGATTAGCCATATTATGAATTTTTCGTAAAAATTCACTTTTTCCTTTGGTAATTTAATAAACGCTGTATATTTGTGTCAGGTTTATAATTGGTTAGTTTAAAAGTCTTCATCCTCCCCGTTTGAAGACTTTTTCTTTTTCATGCAAACCTAATCTGCTGAGCCGCTTATTCCGTACCTAGTTTATGGGTTTATTTAGAAGAATATTTTTTTTGACGATACTTTATCCTGTGATCGGTTATGCTCAAAAGATAGATCATACCGCATCTTTAAGGGATTTAAATTCTGAATCATCTTTTAGATTTAGTTATGATAATGATTTTTTTTCTGCGAACGATTACTACTACACGCAAGGCTACAGTTTTGAATTTGCTCATCCTAAACTAATAAAGAATCCCCTTAATAAAGTTCTGCTCGGTTTGAAAGATAGTTCAATAACTCATGGAATTGCCTTTGAACATTTCGGCTTTACACCGACGAGTATACGGCATGATGAAATTTTGGTAAACGACCGTCCGTTTGCTGCCTGTATTATGCTCAAGTCGTATAAAGTTTCTATTGATAAAAAGCGGAGATTAAGACTATCGTCTCTCCTTAGTACAGGATTAATTGGCCCGGCAGCATTTGGTGGAGAAATGCAGGAAACCATACACCGGTGGATTGGAGGGGTGAAGCCTAAGGGCTGGCAACATCAAATACGAAACGGAATTATTCTTAATTACGAATTGAATCTTGAAAAAGCAGCCTATAGCAGTAAATATCTAAACGTAAATTATAACGGGAATCTGCGTTTTGGGACACTTAACACTATAGCTCAGAGTGGTTTAACCGTGGTGGCAGGCAAGTATTATAATACGTTTGATTCGCAGACCACAAAAAAATATCAGTTTTACCTTTTCAGTCAGCCACTGGTTAATTTCATTGCTCACGACGCTACTTTACAAGGCGACTTTTTTACAAAGAGCCCTTACACGATAAATTCATCAGCTTTAACGCGTATAAATTTTCAGAATAATTTCGGAGCGATTGTTCAGCTTAACAAAGTGTATCTCGAGTATTATCAAACCCTCATTGGCAAAGAGTTTGAAACAGGAAAAAGCCACCGCTGGGGTGGCTTAAAAATTGGATTCCTGATTTAAAGTTACTCAGGATTACTTATGAAGATCGCGTAGCAATTTCACTTGATCATGTGCAGCTTTTAATGCTTGTTTTTGCTGAGAAAGTAACGCTCGCACATCTTGACGAAGATTTTCAGTAGCCAATCCGCTTTCATAGGCTTTTTGAGCCGCATCTTCGCCAAATTCGCAATTTTCTAATACAGTTTTACGATCGTGACCTGTGAAAACAGCTTTCACGTCCATCCATACTCTGTATATTTTACCGCTATTCGTCGTGTCGTTTTCAGCATCTGCACCCGCAGATACAAGTTGAGATTTATACTCCATGCTTTCAGATATAAAGCCCGAGAAAAGCTCTTGCAGGTCGGTATCGCCGTCTTTTAATTCTTTAATCGCACGTTCATAACCGGCAATACGGTCGTTGTTGATTTGAACCAGGTCATTTAATACTTCACTTGTTATTTCGGTAGTTTCCATGATAGTTTTTTTTTATCAATCTTGCAATTACTGTTCCAAATGAGGGATTGGTTGTAAATGAATGTTATCAGTTAAGCACGTTGACTTTTTAAATACAAATCTTCCACCTTCTGCCGTGCCCAGGGTGTTTTACGTAAAAAAGTTAAGCTCGACTTTATACTAGGATTACTGATAAAGCAGTTTATGCGAACAATTCTGGCCAGTTCTTTCCAACCATATACTTCTACAAGATGGGTTAAAATCGTTTCTAGAGTTATCCCGTGAAGGGGATTGTTTTTTTGCTCCATTGCTGCCAACAAAAATAGACGGAATTGCTTAAAATAAACGATCTATATTTAATTGAGTTTATTGCTTTATATCTTTTCAGATGCGTCGTATCAGTTTTTTGCCTTTTTTATTTGTGTTTTTGATTTCCTTTCTTATTGATCTGTACACTTTTCAGGGTGTTAAAACTTTAAGTCTGGAATTGGTTTCGGAGTTAAGGCCAGTTGTATTATACTCCTTTTGGATTTTCTCTATCGGTATGATTGCCAGCCTATTCGCAGGCTTTTTTACGCTGTTTCCTAAGACGAAATTTAAGCCCTTGTTTAACTTGATTGTTAACTTTTTCTTGACTTTTTTGATCATTAAACTGGTTTTTATAATGGTGCTTTTCGCTGAGGATTGTTTCCGGGTTTTAGCAGGAATATATTCTGAGTATCCTGCTAGATCAGTCTATGTTAGTCAGGCTGCATTAGTTCTCGCAGCTATTCCATTTTTCGCTTTTCTTTTCGGAGTAACCAAAGGGAAGTATCACTATAAAATACACCGGGTACAGCTTGTGCTCAAAGATTTGCCTAAAGCATTTAACGGTTTTACTATAACGCAAATTTCTGATGTTCATTCCGGAAGCTTTGATAGCAAAAAAGGAGTGAAGCGTGGCGTTGATCTGATAAATGCACAGGGATCTGACCTATTTGTCTTTACAGGAGATCTGGTTAATAATCAGGCAAGTGAAATCGAACCCTGGATTGACATTTTTAAACCAATAAATGCTGAGTACGGCAAGTTTTCAATTCTGGGAAATCATGATTACGGCGATTATATCCATTGGGTGAATGCTGAAGAGAAAATTCAAAATCTGAATCGGCTAAAAGTCAATCATCAAAAGCTCGGCTTTAAATTATTACTTGATGAACACGTGAGGATTGAAAAGGACGGTGAATCCATCACCTTACTTGGTGTAGAAAACTGGGGATTGGGTTTTGGGCAGCGGGGCAACTTAAACAAAGCACTTAACGGTGTTGATAAGAATTCAGTTAAAGTTTTATTATCTCATGATCCATCACACTGGGATGCTGAAATTAAAAATCGCCCCGAGCACATTCATCTAACCTTATCAGGACATACTCATGGGATGCAATTTGGAATAGAATTGTTCGGTTGGAAGTGGAGCCCGGTGAAATATCGCTATAAAAATTGGGCTGGTTTGTTTGAAGAAGCAGGAAGATATTTATATGTTAATCGCGGTTTTGGTTTTCTCGGTTTCTCGGGAAGGGTAGGTATATGGCCTGAGATAACCGTTATTGAATTAAAGAAAGCCTGATTTAATATTCGTTTGATATCAAAACTTCATCTCTTATCTTTAGCATATGAAGCATATTTCTATTTTAGTTCCTAACGGTGCTATTTTAGGTAGCCTGGAAGGTTCCCGACAGTTATTTACCCAGGTTAACCAGTTTTTTACATCGAAGGGAGCTCCGCCAATTTTTAAAGTTCAGCTCGTTGGATTAAATAAAGAAACTTCTTTAAGCGGTGGATCTTTTACCGCAAACGTTGACGCTCTTATAGAAGACATCAAGAAAACAGATCTGATTATCATACCTGCAATAGATGGGGATTTGAGCGAAGGGATAGAGCAAAACCGACGATATATTCCATGGATTGTAGAGCAGTATAATACCGGTGCTGAAGTAGCCAGTTTATGCCTTGGTGCTTTTTTGCTTGCTTCTACTGGCTTGCTCGACGGCCGTAAATGTGCCACACATTGGATGGCTGAAGGTGCTTTTAAGGCTATGTTTCCTCAGGTAAATCTGGTTACCGAAAAGGTGATTACCGATGAGGCTGGCCTTTATTCGAGTGGAGGTGCGTTTTCATATCTTAATCTCCTCTTATATTTAATTGAGAAATATGCCGGCAGAGATATATCGATATTAACAGCTAAAGTCTTTGCCATCGAGATAGAACGAGACAGCCAACTCTCGTTCACTATTTTTCAGGGTCAGAAAAACCATGAGGATGATCAGATAAAGAAAGCTCAGGAGTTTATTGAAAACAACTTTCAGGAACGAATCTCCGTAGATCAGTTAGCATCTATGTTTGCGCTGGGGCGGAGAAATCTCGAAAGGCGGTTTAAGAAAGCTACGTCCAATACTGTTGCGGAATACATTCAGCGGGTAAAAATCGAAGCGGCGAAAATGAGCCTGGAATCATCACGTGTAAACGTGAATGAAGTAATGTACAAAGTGGGTTATACGGATACAAAAGCCTTTAGAAGTACCTTCAAAAAATTTACGGGATTATCTCCGCTACAGTATAAAGGGAAGTATAATAGGATAATGAATTAAAGGTGTATTTACACACCCCAAGCGGTCAATACAAAATTTCTTGGTCCGCCTGCATCACGGTGTTCACCGAAATAAATTCCTTGCCATGTGCCCAAAGCTAGCCTGCCATTATAAATAGGTATGCTTACTGAACAGCCCAGGAGTGAGGCTTTAAGGTGAGCTGGCATATCGTCCGGGCCTTCATAATCATGAAGATAATCCGGGTCGTTCTCTGTAATGGTTTTACTGAAAAACATTTCAAAATCTGCCCGCACTGTTGGATCGGCATTTTCATTTATACTAAGCGAAGCCGAAGTATGCTGAATAAATACCTGGCACATACCTGATTTTATTTCCTTAATTTCAGGAAACGCCTCAATTATCTCGCTGGTTATTAGGTGAAAACCTCTTTTCCGTTCTTTCAGTTGAATGCCTTTTTGATATACCTTCATATCAAACAAAGTAACGGATTTAGAACATGAAGCAAACCATAAGGGAATGGATTCCGGAGTTTTGAATTACGATAGATTGATGTTCCAGTAAAAGCCCTGAGAACCTTTAGCTTTCTGAGCTAAATAAATAACTCTTTTGTCGTTTACAACAACCTCATCTTTAATAGTCGAAACGCTGTTGTCTTTTGGATCAGGAAGGTTTTTTAAAATAAAATCGATTGTGTTATTTGATGACTCTTTAGTTGCTTCGATGGTTGTTTTTTTCATGGTATTATTTATAATAGTAGATTTTGACCAGTTAATCAAATCCCGGTAAGATCCCTTTTAACGAGAAAAAAAGTAAAAAGTTTCGCAGCATGTAGAACTTTCCAGAATAAATCTATTTTTGGAACTTCGCATGATTTTTGAAGATAAGCACCCCATTTATAATACTCAATTTGCATTGCTTTGTCTCAGCTCTCTGCTGTTTTCGGCAAGCTTTAATATGCTTATTCCCGAAATGCCTGCTTACCTAAGTTTGCTTGGTGGATCAGAGTATAAGGGTTTAATTATTGCGTTGTTCACATTAACCGCCGCCATTTCCAGGCCTTTCAGCGGCAAGCTTACCGATACAATCGGTCGAATCCCTGTTATGGCTATCGGATCGATTGTTTGTATGATCTGCGGCATATTGTATCCATTATTTGCCACTGTTTCCGGATTTCTATTCTTGCGACTTTTGCATGGCTTTTCAACCGGGTTTAAGCCTACCGCAACATCAGCTTATGTAGCAGATATAATTCCTGAAGGCCGATGGGGCGAAGCCATGGGTTTGCATGGGCTGGCTTTTACAACCGGAATGGCAATTGGCCCGGCAATGGGTAGCGCCGTTACAGCCAGATTTTCAATTAATGCTTTATTTTATCTTTCATCAATACTAGCCTTACTTTCTATTCTGATTGTTTTGAATATGAAAGAAACAGTTAAAAACAAGCAGAAATTCAGCTTGTCAATTCTCAAAGTTAAGCGGGATGAAATTATTGAATGGAGGGTATTACCCTCGGCAATTGTAACCATGCTTTATTATATGAGTTATGGTGCGTTGTTAACGTTAGTTCCGGATTTGAGTGCCCACTTAGGAATAGCCAACAAAGGTTTGTTTTTCATGACCTTCACCATTTCCTCTGTTGTATTCAGATTCATTGTCGGAAAAAGTTCTGATAAATATGGACGGGTAGTAGTTATAAAAGCTTCACTCATTGCTGTTAGTATTTCAATGTTATTGCTTGGGCTTTCAGATTCAGTATTTTCTTTGCTCTTGGCATCGGCTATTTATGGAGTTGGTACCGGTGTTTTTTCTCCCGCAAATAACGCCTGGACGGTCGATTTAAGTCATCCTGACCATAGAGGAAAAGCTGTTTCGACCATGTATATCGCACTTGAAATTGGAATTGGAGGTGGCGCGTTACTTGCTGGCTGGCTATTTAACGATGTTATATCCCGGATTCCGATGCTGTTCTTTTTATCTGGTGGCACAGCAGTTATAGCCCTCGTTTATTTGTTTTTCTTACCTAAATATATAAAATCTTATAATGGTTAGTTTTTTTGAAGCCTCTCTTTCAAAAGTTTCAATCCACCGGGTTGGCAATAAATTACAAGACGAATTTTATGTTTTGTCGGATAATCCATTCCCGGTAGAGGATGAATTCTTATCAAACCTTTTGCTTCAATACTATCTCAAACCGTTCGAGAAAGTAAATGAAGTTTATCGCTTTATGCATTCAAGCGATATCAATCTAAACGAGCTTTTTCATTTCTCCGCCGAAGTTTTCAAAAGTCCGGAAAAATTTCATGAAGTGAGTCAGCAGATAACCAAGTATTTATATGACCTCTGCAATCATCCTAAGATAAAATCCGGCGAGTTATATATTGCTCATTTTAACAATTTGCAACTAGAAGGAGAACTGCTAAATGCCATTGGCATATTTAAATCGGAAACTAAGGAAACCTATTTGAAAGTAAATCCCGAAGATAGCGGCTTTAATCTCGGTTACGAATCTGATGGAATTAATATCAATAAACTAGATAAAGGGTGTCTGATTTTTAATACCGAAAAGGAGGAGGGTTTTAAGGTTTTGGTTATCGATCAAACGAATAGGGCAGGCGAGGCAGTTTACTGGAAAGATGAGTTTTTGCAACTTAAGATCCGAAATGACGATTTTAACAAAACCAGTAATACTTTAACGGTCTATAAAAAGTTCGTTACCGATAAATTGGATGACAATTTTGAGATGAACAAAGCCGATAAAATTGATCTGCTTAACCGTTCAATTAAGTATTTTAAAGAAAAAGACACCTTTGAAATGGATGAATTTTCTAATGAGGTAATCGGTAACCCGAAAGCAATCGAATCTTTCAAAAACTTTAAGAAAAATTACGAAAAGGAATTTGATACTGAGATTTCCGACAGCTTTGATATTTCCACACAAGCTGTAAAAAAGCAAATGAAAGTGCTCAAAAGCGTTCTTAAGCTCGACAAAAATTTCCACATCTATATTCATGGAAATAAAGACCTAATAGAAAAAGGTTTTGATGATGATAAATCTATGAACTACTATAAAGTTTATTTCAAGGAAGAGCAGTAATGAGTAGGAGGGATTTATGGAAAGATGTATGTAGAGCTTCGCTTTTCCTTCGCTTCCTTAGGTGATATTTCAGGCTCAATTTCTTCTTCTTCACTTGCAGGCTCGGGCTCTTCAGCCTTAGCTTTAACAGGAGCAGGTTTTTTGGCAGCTACATTATCTTTTATTTTGGTAGCAATTAAAGGCTTTTTAGCAGGTACAACTTTAGTGGCAGTAGCAGACTTATCATCCTGAGATTTCGGCTTCACCGGCGTTGCCGGCTTCTTTTTAATCTCAGGAGAAGTAATAACTTCTTTAGTTTTTGCTTTTACGGTAGTCGCTGTTTTTTTCTTAGCCTCACCAGAAGAGATTTCTTCCTGAGATTTTGCTTTAGCACCAGTAACCTGCTTTTTGCTCACCTCTATAGAATCCAAATCTGTTGAGGCTTTTTTCTTAACTGTGGTTGATGACTTTTTATTGACCTCGTTTAATGCTATTACCGGTGGCGGATCTAATTTCTTAAATAAGCTAGCATACTTTATTTTAGCCTTTTTCATAATAGGTAAATACACACTATCGCTTTGCGCTATTAAATCAGCTTCGGTTATATCTTGTTTAGCCAAGACTAAGTCTCCAATATAAATTTTGGTGACACCCAAATTTATCAAGGAATTTATCAAAGCCACGGTATCATTCATTACACGGGCCTGGTTATTTGCCTGCAAATAAAACCACTTGGCTTCGGAGTAGCGCTTTTCTTCTTTATACAATTGGCCTAAGAAGTCAAAGCTTTTTAGTCTTCCATGTAAATCGTCGGATGACCGATAATAAGGTAATGCCTGATTAAGAATGTAATATTCTGCAGACTTTGGAGCCTTAACCCTTTTCTTTATCGAGGCAATGCGGTAATAAATTGATCCTAAACTGTCTTTTCGGCAAACTTTGTAGTAGGCATTTTTGGCCATATCAGCATACTTAAACGCCTCAACATAGTTTTGTTGTTTGATAAAGATATCCGTTGCATGTAAAGCGGCATTTCCGGCCAATACAGCTTCGCCTAATTTGTTTTGCAATCGGTATACTTCGTTATAATTTGCTAACGCTGACGCGGATAACCCTCTAGCTTGCTGAATCTTTGCAATCTCTAATAATGTTTCGGCAAGACCTTTTGAGTAAGATTTTTTTCTGTAAAGAGCATCGGCTTTCATAAATTGGGTCATGGCATCTTTACTTTTTAAACGGTAAAGGAGCTTTCCCATGGCTAACCTGATATCTGCTTCCCAGCGGGCATCTTTCACTTTCGTGAGATTTAAGGCCTTGCGATAATTCTGTAGTGCTTCAGCAGGTTGTTCTTCCGTAAAGTCAGAAGCTTCTAATAGCAATAATATCACTTTCCGGGTAACAGAATCTGGTTGGTTTTTTACTATAGTAGTGCTGTCGCGCAAAGCAGATGCTTGAGCGTACGTTACACTTCCAATAAATAAAAACAGTAAGGCTAGAACTCTCATCATGTGTGTTCGAAAGCTACCAAGCCTCCATGGTTTATAGACAAAAGTTATACCAAAAGGTTTATTAATAAAATTAGTTCACCTGTTTCCTGGGTTTATTATTTTTCCAGGATTTCGATTTTCCTTTGTTCTTCTTAACAGCCGACGCCGGTTTAAATTCCGGCGCTTCACCAAGATGCTCTGGTAAAGTAATTACCGCTATTTCTTTTGAAATCAGTTCCTGTATATTTCTCAATTTTCCTTGATCTCGCTCATTTACTAACGTGATAGCGGTTCCTTTTGTTGCCGCACGCGCAGTTCTTCCAATTCTATGGATATAATCTTCTGCATCAGACGGACAGTCATAGTTTACAACCAGGTCTATTCCCTCAACATCAATTCCTCTGGATAAGGCATCGGTCCCGATAATTACCGGTAATTGCTTGTTTTTGAATTCCCTTAAAATGTCTTCCCGTTCGTTTTGTTCTAAATCAGAATGAAAAGCTTTTACTTTAATCCCGATCGCTTTTAAAGCCTTGTACAAAAGTTTTACCTTTTCTTTCGTCGAAGCAAAGATTATCGAACTGGAATATTTATTTTCCTTTAGCAAATCTTGTATTAAAGGAACCTTTTGACTGTCGTATACCTTGTAAATCTGCTGGTCAATTCCTTCTGCCGGTTGGGAAATCGAAATGTTGATGTGTTCAGGATTGTGTAAGATCGAGTTAGCGAGTGAGCGAATCCGATTTGGCATGGTCGCTGAGAATAATAAGGTCTGCCGTTTTTTTGGCAAATGGCTTATGATTCTCATGATATCATCCATAAAGCCCATATCGAGCATCCGATCTGCTTCATCAAGAATTAAATACTTAATGGTATTCAATTTTAAGATGCCCGAAGAAAGATGTGCTAATAAGCGTCCGGGCGTAGCAATGATAATGTTAACGTTGTGTTGTATTGCATTGCGTTGCTGTTCGTAAATGAAACCATCGCCGCCGCCAAATACCGCGATAGAACTGATATTTACGTAGTATGCTAAACCTTCAACCTGTTGGTCTATTTGCTGGGCTAACTCACGGGTAGGCGCCAGAATTAAAGTGCTGGTTTGGTTTTTTTCAGATTTACTGATTAAATCTAATACCGGAAGGAGGTAGGAAGCCGTTTTTCCGGTTCCCGTTTGTGCGCATGCTATCAGATCTTTTTCCGCCTGTACAACAGGGATTGCCATTTGCTGTATTGGAGTAGGAGTTTTGTACCCCATACTCATAAGCCCTTCATGGAGCTCTTCATTGAAATTAAAATCCTCGAACGTCAAATTGAAAAAATTAAAGTAAGCAAGGTAGGGATTTTTTAATAAAACCCTCTCAATTACCGGCTGGCTTACGTTTTTTATTGGGATTGGTTCAATTAAAATTTTACTAGCTATTGATATCTTGAATACTCAAGAAGGTTTTAAGCATTTGGACTTAAATTTTGGATGGGAACTCAAACTTTTTCTATATTTGCAGCCATTAAGGGCACCCATAGCTCAGCTGGATAGAGCAACGGTTTTCTAAACCGTCGGTCACTGGTTCGAATCCAGTTGGGTGTACTAATAAAGCCTTCTCGTGTAAATGGGAGGGTTTTTTTATGTTCTGTTGTTGTTTTAAATGTATTGGAAGAAAAAAACCCGCGTTGTGCAGGGCTTGAAAGTCAGTTAGTTTGGATAAAGTATAAAGTGAATATCCATTGCTTTTTTGGTCTTTCGCCGTCCCGTAGCTGTTTTCCAGGTTTCCTCCCAGGTCATTTCTTCGTAAAACATTTTGAATGTTTTTCGGTCGAATGGATTATGAGGGAGTCTAGTCTCAAAGGAAAATTTCAATCAAAATTGCTTTCAAAGCCTTAGATTCACAGGTTCAAAGCTTGTATGGAGGTAACCCGTCACTAAACTGCCTTTTGTAATATCAGTGGCCAAAAACTGATATCCTCGAAATTGTGCCTCTTTACCAGTAGGGTAGATGTGGCTTTATTTTATAGTAGATGAAAGTGAAGGGGAAGGATGCGATTATCACCGAACGCGACAGCAATAACACCACGGTTTCTTTTAGAAAAACGGAATAAATCAAATAGGCAACTATGAATGGTAATGAAAGGGTAGTTATAATGACGGCTATTATTTTAGATAGGACTTTTTTCATCAGTAAGGTTAAGTTACGATATCTGCTGAGAGCGACAATTTTTACTTAGACCTAATATCTATTTTGAAGGGGAGAGCAGCCTTCTAAGAATCAACGGTTATTTTTTTCAAAAATATGAAACTTTTTTATACGTTTCGCCGTACGAGCATTTTTTTTCATCCCTTCGAAAATATAATGAAGCTTCAAATTAATGAAACCCCTTCCAATGATTTATGTGCTCGACTTAATCACAGGACAAAAATAGGTTTAGGGTTGAGAATAGTTTAATGTAAACAAAAGGCTAACCCAAGCTGCTTTTTAAACGTATAGGGATTCATTTAATATCACGTAATGAAAGACAAAATGGAATTAACTTCAACTGAGGTTGCACTTCGAATCGACCCTATTAATCATACCCTTTCGTATTGGCAAAAGAAAACCGAAACTGAATATGTTCGGATAACACAGGAGCAATATTTTAAAACCTGCCGTGATAAGCTGGAAATGGCAAGAAATGAAAAGGTTTTAAATTGATAAAAGGATATTAGTTGACTATATCCGTCTTGAGAACAGTGCTTTTAATGCAGATCAATAAGTCTACTTCTACCTCTACGAGCCAGTTTTTGTCTCCTGAATCTAATTATTATTACTCCACCTCTATTTTGTATATTCTTATGTATATCTCAACAAAAAACGCCTGCAATCTCTTAAATTACAGGCGTTACAATTTACAAAATACTCAAGACGATACAAATTTCCAAACATTTTGTTGAAGATTTGGAAGTTTTGTTGCATCTAAATAGCTTGAACGAGCATTTTTAAATATTGCGGCGCAAAGAATATCAAAACGTTTGATTCCGAGTCGCCAAAACAAAATACCTTTTCTTTATACGTGGTAAATAAAGTTTCAAACACTTTATCGAGGATATGGAATTATTGTTGTGTTTGATTGCTTGAGGAACCTTTGAACGTTTATCGGGACATAACCATTAGAGCTCGAAAATTTTACCAGCCCCAAAACACCATTCCACTTCCGCAAAGCACAAGTGTTAAACCGCCCAGGGGATGCATATAGCGTTCAAGTGCTTCAAGCTTAAAAAATCGGGTGCTATAATATCCACACATAACTAACACCATCATGGTAACTAAAGTAACGCAAGTATATACTAGTATCAATATAGACATATCCGCCCAGGAGTTATTAATTCCCGGAAAGAAGAGGAGTGGAATCATGGGCTCGCAAGGGCCTAAAAGGAAGATTACAAACATTACCCAAGGCGTCACCTTGTGGCGTTCACTAGGCACGACCGCCTGATTATGCTTATGCTCAAATACGTACAAGTCTCCTCCATCCCCTACATCAAAATGCTTATGAACCTTTTCTTTGCTGGCCCTATATATTCCCCATCCGGCGTATGCGAGGCCGAAAGATAGCATCGCCCAACCCGCTAAACCACCACGAACTGATTCAAGCCAGCTGATCTTCGAAACGGACCAACCAAGAGCAGCGCCGCCAAGGCCGAGTAAAACCGAGCTCCACACATGCCCGCATCCGCAAAGCATTGTCCAGAAGATGGTTTTCCCAAAAGACCAGCCGCGTGATCTCGACAAGGCGATAAAGGGCAGATAATGATCCGGCCCCGTAAAGGTGTGCAGGCAGGCAATAGTAATTGCAGCGATTATTAAGGGTTGTATTTCTGCTCCTGTCATGATTGGCTGCTCTTAATAATTCCTGCAATGTCCTTTAAAATGGTATGCAGCTGTTCGGCTTTGTTGCCCAATAGTCGTACTATTATTCCCCGGACGGGTGTCGCAGAGATGCCCGAAGCAAGGGATTTTTGATCGGATAGATAATCAAGAATGGTTTCTGAAAGAGTTTTTTTATCGGCCTTTTCATCGAGGTAGATTAAGCTTGCCTGATGGGTGTACCCTTCCGACTGGCCAATAGCATGAATATTGCCGACTGCAGGCATGCTTAAAAGGTTCTCTTTTACCACAAGCTTACCATTTAAAAAGATTTGGGTAAGCGTATGATACTTGGAGTATAAAAACTCTTCGCCGTTGAGCTTTCGTCCGCAAGACAACACTTCGCCCCATACGAGGCTGCAGTTACTTGCCAGATAAAGCATGTTTTTAGATGTAAAACTTGAACTTTTATGAGGCACCACCGGATGTGGCAAATAGGTAAAACTTGAGTTATTTGACATATGAAGCGACAGTTGCTGCGATGCGCCGGTCTGCATATCAAATAGACGCTGATAGGATTGACTATGCAAGCTTAGCGAACTACCTTCGTCAAGTTCGATTTTCATGAAATACTCATCGCCATCTAACACTCCAGGGGAAGAACTCATCAACATTAACTGCAGCGTTCTATCGCGTTTATCTTCACGAATGTCTGCAATTTTAATAGGCGGTGTATAATACGCTTTCTTAAGATAACTGATATCTCCTCTCACAGATACTTGTATGTGCAGGTTGGAGATCATCTGCAAAGTTCGGGTTCAGCAGTTGTGGTCATCAGTGCATATTTAAGGATCCAGCCGGTTACATTGTCTAATCCCTCGAGGCTCATTAAATTGGTAAACACGAAAGGCGCACCTTTACGCATCATGCGGGCGTCACGATCCATTAAGTCGAGGTCAGCATTTACATAGGGGGCGAGGTCAATTTTATTGATCACAAGCAAATCGCTTCGGGTAATTCCGGGTCCGCCCTTTCGGGGGATTTTATCGCCTTCCGCCACATCAATTACAAATATGGTTACATCGGCCAGATCCGGACTAAAAGTTGCTGAAAGATTATCGCCACCACTTTCAATAAAAAGGAGCTGTAAATCGGGAATACGCAGGGCCATTTCTTCAACCGCTTCGAGGTTCATGCTGGCGTCTTCACGGATTGCAGTGTGAGGGCAGCCGCCAGTTTCTACACCGATGATTCGCTCTGCGGGAAGCAGGCTGTTTTTGGTGAGAAATTCTGCATCCTCTTTGGTATATATATCATTAGTGATTACGGCGATACTGTAATCTGCGGCCATGTGCCGCGAAAGCCTTTCGATAAGGGCAGTCTTGCCTGAACCTACAGGGCCGGCGACTCCAATTTTTATGTATTTTCTTTCAGTCAATTTTTTGAATTTAATAAAATATCAATACTTATTTAATGCGGCCAAAAGCCAATTTGCTTAGTGCCACTACGTCTTTGTGGCTAGAAGAGTTTTGCCACCAAGGCTTTAAAACACAAAACGCGGCTTTAGCGCTTTCCGCAAAAAACCTACGACATATACAACCTCGAGTATAACCGCTCATGCTGCATACACCGGATATCCAGCCCGGGGCAGCAAAGGCCAATCAAGTCTCTATCCGGGTTTATAGAAAGTTCAGCAAGTTGCAGAATTAAAGGTTTAATAGAAAACAAAAGCTTTAAACCATCCTGTTGTCCTAGCGGGATGAGCTTCACACAATTCGTAATCATGCCCGAGGCTGCATTATAATAAAATCCCGTTAGAGCATCTATTTTACTGATTTGCATAGCTGCAGAAAAAATTCCAAAAGCAATACAATAATGGCCGGTTGCCAAATTTCTATCAATCGCAACTCTGTATTGATCCGCAATATCATGCAAACAAATATCCCTGAAAATTTTGATGAGCCGCATCCCCAATTTCTGGCTGGCCAGCCTTATTTCTTCCGGTAGTTTAACCGCAGTGCATTCATCATCTAAGAGCAAAATTGACTCAAAATCATTTACCCTGGCAGCATCATAAGCCAGCGAAACAAAAGCCGCATCGGTGTATTGCAGATTACGGCTAAGCATTTCTGTCACAAACTCCCTTGCGGAGGCCGGATCCTTAACTATATCCAATTGAACATAGGTTTCTAAGCCACCCGAATGTGAGAACCCCCCTATCGGTAATGCAGGGTCTGAAAGATGCAAAAGATTCAATAGCGCAGCACTCACTCTGATGATCCGGTTAGTTTCATGATTTTGGAAAAAAGCGTTTCTCCTCCGGCATTATTGCCATGTGCAGCAACAGTAGTCTTAAGCGGATTAACCAGCTTCCTGCTTCCCCTATCTATTTCATATCCTGATGCAGAAAGCAGGCGAAATAAGGGTTGTTCAAATACCACCAGCACTTCGTCTTCATTGAAGAACAGAGGTAAATGCTTGTTTCCGATTTCATAACAGACTGATGCCATTTCAAACATATTTTTAGGGCGGATAATGATGGCATCACAGGGCATGATGTCAATAGCGATGACTAAATTTTCATCATAATACAGAACATCATCCTGAGTCAGATTCTGGCTTTCGCCTAGAAATTTCATGATTACTTCTTTGCCACTTTCCGTGCGTTTGTGCAGGATGCGTTTACTGGCTTCGTACCACTCCAAAGGTAAGCGATCAATTCTGCGGTTGCCCGAATCGAATGAGTTGAGATTGCCTTGTTTTTGTTGGATGAGCATTTGTTAAAACAAAAAATACCTCTGCGCCAGCGGCACCACCGACACCGGCTCACATGTGATCGCTATCCCATCAACCTTCACCTCGTAATTCTCCGGATTCACATCTATTTGAGGTGTAGCATCATTATGGATCAGGTCTTTCTTCGAAATATTCCGGCAATTTTTAACCGGCAAAATTATTTTCTCTAACCCGTATTGCTGTATCACGTTTTTATCCAGCGAAAGCTGCGAAACAAATGTTGCACAGGTTTTAAATAAAGCCTTCCCATAAGCACCGAACATATGCCTGTAAATTACCGGCTGTGGTGTTGGTATGGATGCGTTCGGGTCGCCCATTTTGCTCGCGATAATCATTCCGCCTTTGATAATCATTTCCGGTTTTGCACCAAACAAAGCCGGTTTCCATAAAACCAAATCGGCCATCTTACCCGGTTGCAGCGAGCCCACATACTCAGATATTCCGTGGGAAATAGCAGGGTTTATCGTATACTTCGATATATAACGTTTTACCCTAAAATTATCGCTTTCGTTCGATTTATCCTCGTCGAGAAACCCACGTTGCTTCTTCATTTTATCAGCTGTTTGCCAGGTTCGGGTAACTACTTCGGCAACCCGGCCCATAGCCTGCGAGTCGGAACTCATCATGCTGAATATTCCCATATCGTGCAATATATCTTCAGCAGCAATTGTTTCCGGGCGAATGCGAGAGTCGGCAAAAGAAACATCTTCGGGAACTGATTTATCCAGATGGTGGCATACCATCAGCATATCCAAATGCTCGTCTATTGTGTTCACAGTAAACGGCCGTGTCGGATTGGTAGAGGAAGGCAAAATATTCGGATACATCGCCGATTTGAGAATATCAGGCGCATGCCCGCCACCCGCACCCTCGGTATGGAACGTGTGAATCACCCTCCCCGCTATCGCATTCATGGTATCTTCTAAAAATCCCGCTTCGTTCAAAGTATCGGTATGTATCGCAATCTGGATATCGTATTCGTCAGCAATCGTTAATGCAGCATCAATAACCGATGAGGTAGAACCCCAGTCTTCGTGGATTTTTAAACCTAATGCGCCTGCTTCAATTTGCTCTCTCAAAGGTTCAAGCGTAGCGCAATTGCCTTTTCCAAAAAAACCAAGGTTCATCGGGAAAGCATCGGCAGACTGAAGCATTTTTTCGATGTTCCATGCACCGGGTGTAACCGTGGTGGCATTTGTGCCATCCGCCGGACCGGTGCCGCCGCCAATCATCGTGGTAATGCCACTAAATAATGCATGGTCTATCAGCTGCGGACAAATGAAGTGAATGTGAGTATCAATTCCGCCGGCCGTAGCAATCAAACCTGCACCACCATGAACTTCTGTCGATGCACCAATAATCATGTTTGGAGTAATGCCATCCATCGTATCAGGGTTCCCGGCCTTTCCAATACCTACAATCTTTCCGTCTTTTATTCCAATGTCGCCCTTTACAATGCCCCAATGGTCAATAATCATTACGCTGGTAATTACAAAGTCGAGTACATTTTCATTGCGGGTATTGGTTGCCGACTGCGCCATTCCATCCCGTATAGTTTTACCACCGCCAAACTTCCCTTCATCGCCGTATACGGTATAGTCTTTCTCAATTTCAATGATCAGATCGGTATCGCCCAAACGCAGCTTATCGCCGGTAGTGGGTCCAAACATGTTCACGTATTTAATCCGGTTAATGCTTAAGCTCATACCTTTTTATTTTTAAAACCTTGCTCAGTTAACCGTATTAATGCATCATGCTTTACAGTATCAGAAGTAGTATCGCCGTTTACCAGATTGTTAAAGCCATAGATGTGCCTCTTGCCGCCAAATGTCACCAGCTCCACATCCTTCTCCTCGCCGGGTTCAAAGCGTACCGCCGTTCCTGCAGCAATATTCAATCGCATGCCAAAAGCCTTTTCGCGTTCAAATTCTAGTTGCCTGTTTGCTTCAAAGAAGTGAAAGTGCGAGCCAATCTGCACCGGGCGGTCGCCGGTATTAACAACCGTTACGTTAGCGGTCGAGCGCCCTGTGTTACATTCAACAGGCTCGTCTTTTAAAAAATATTCTCCAGGAATCATGGGTTTAGGAATTATCGGATAGGGTCGTGTACCGTTACCAGCTTTGTTCCATCAGGAAAAGTGGCTTCAATTTGCACATCATGAATCATCTCTGCAATACCTTCCATCACGTCATCGCGGGTTAATATCGTGGCGCCGAATTGCATCAGTTCAGCAACCGATTTCCCATCACGGGCAGCTTCCATAAGCTCCGCAGAAATTAGCGCAATTGATTCGGGATAGTTTAATTTCAATCCCCTGGCTTTTCGTTTCATGGCCAGTTCTCCTGCAAAGTGCAGCATCAGCTTTTCGGTTTCCCTGGGGGTTAAATGCATCTTGTTTTATGAATTTCCGACAAAATGGAACAATTGGTTTAATAAAGCAAATCTCTTGTCAATAATCAATCAAGAATTTGGGCGTGTCCCTGCGGGCCGGGCTTTCCACTACAAGTCCTCGCTGCGCTGCGGGCTTTTCATTGCAATCCCTCACGTAGCTTACCAGGTGATTCGATAGTTGTCGGCAATTAAAAGAGGCTTTGTAGTTTTTCGATGACTGAATTACAGCTTAATACTTTCCATCACTTCTTTGCGGTTTCCATCATTAATCACACCATTTTTTAGAATTTCGCCACCCTGCATATAGTAATAAGATTGGGCCAGATTTAAAGCAAAACCTACAAATTGCTCGACTAATAAAACCGTAATATTCATCTCGGTAGATACTTTTTTTAATATCCGCCCGATTTCCTGAACCACATTCGGCTGGATGCCTTCTGCCGGTTCATCTAATAATAAAAGCTTCGGTTTTACTACCAACATGCGTGCAATCGCTAATTGCTGCTGCTGTCCGCCGCTCAACATCCCGCCTTTCCGCTGCTTAATACCTGCCAATGCCGGAAAAAAAGAATAGGCAATTTCTTTAGCCTGACCGGTATTCATTTTCCTGATCTCGCATCCCAGCAAAAGGTTTTCTTCAACCGTGAGGTAAGGGAAAATTAAACGTCCTTGTGGTACGTAAGCAATTCCCAGTCTTGCTCTTTCTTCCGATGATAAACCGCAAATTGAGCTTCCTTCAATTTTCACGTCGCCACCGCTGCTGTTGATTAAACCCATAATGGATTTCAACAGCGTAGTTTTACCTGCGCCATTGCTTCCAATTACGGCTCCTATTTCATTTTTAGGAATACTTAAATTAATATTATGGATAGCAGCCGTTTCATCCGAATACCCTGCTGTAAGATTGCTTATTGAAAACATATATTATAAGGTGAAAGGGTAAAGGTAAAAGGTAAAAGGCCTGCAAATCGGCAACAAACAGGCTCTTGACTCTTGCTTCTAATATATTGATTCTTAACTCCCATCTCAAAACCTACTCCTGCCTGCCTAAATAAATCTCAATCACTTCCTGGTTATTCACTACATCAGCAAAGTCACCGCGACAAATAATTCGTCCTTCATGCATCACGGTAACGGCCGAAGAGAAGTTTTTCACAAACTTCATATCGTGCTCAACCACAAATACGGTTCGTTCCCGGCCTATTTTCTGTAACAACTCACCGGTTTTGTTTCGCTCTTTGGGCGTCATCCCGGCAATGGGCTCGTCCACTAAAAGCAGATCCGGCTCGTTGATGATGGCCATCGCGATTTCGAGCCATTGTTTTTGTCCATGCGATAAACTGCCGGATATCGCAGATTTATAAGGCAAAAGATCCAGCGAATCTAAAACCTCATCAATCTTCTGCTTCTGCGTTTCCGAAAGTTTGGTTTGGATCAAATACCAGAAAGGGCTTCTGCCGCTGATGATCGCCAGCTTCATATTCTGATACACCGTTTGAGTCGGGAAAATAGTAGGATTTTGAAACTTCCTGCTAATTCCCAGGTGCACTATTTTTTCGGGCTTAAGATTCTGAATCTCTTTTATTTGTTGGTAAACTACTTTGCCTTTAGCTGCTTTTACGCGACCGCAAATGACATCCAGAATAGTGGTTTTACCTGCTCCGTTGGGGCCTATAATGAAATGGACCCCTTTAGCCGGAAAGTCTATGGTTACATCGTTTACCGCTTTGTATCCGTCAAAGTTAACCTCAACCTGATGGAGACTTACAATTGGATTTTCTACTTGCATAGTTCTTTTAGGTTACTGGGATAGGTACATTCGGGACTTCTTCGATTACTTCCTTCAATTGTGGAGCAGCAGCTTTTCTTTTCGCCCATTTTTCCTGGATACTTCCAACGATTCCTTTCGGGAAGATCAGGGTTGCTGCGATGAATAAAAAGCCGTAGAAGTACCACCAGAAATCGGGCATCGACTCAGAGAAACCGGTTTTAGCGATATTCACAACAATGGCTCCTACAATCGGACCTAACAACGTGGCGCGACCGCCAATTGCAACCCAAATAGCAAATTCTGTAGATGCCAGAATGCTCATTGATGAGGGAGAAATAATTCCTACAATCGGCACAAATATAGCCCCTGCAACTCCGGCAATGCCCGCTGAGGTGGCCAGGATAACAATCTTAAACCAATCGGTTGGATATCCGAGAAAACGCAAACGTGTTTCCCTGTCCCTTATCGCCTGAATAATTGTTCCGCCATGTGTTTTCAGCATGAAGCGGCTGAGTATGTACACTGCAATCAGCATGAAAGCCGATAAGAAATATAATACTTTCACCAGCTTAGGATCGTTCATACTAAAACCCAAGAAGCCGCTAAAGCCGGTAATACCATTGGTTCCGCCGGTGTAGGCTTGCTGCCCTACAAATAAAATTCCTACAATTAGTGTTATAGCCTGACTCAATATCGTGAAATAAACACCTTTTGTTCCCGATTTAAACAAAGGAATGCCTACCAGCAAAGCCAAACTAACCGGCAGCAGCACCACCATTGCTAATGCAATGGGCAGTGATTGGAATAGCTTCCAAAACCAAGGAAGCTCTGTTACGCCTGACCATTCCATAAAATCCGGCAGCGGCTGCGCCTGCAGTTTTAAATACATTGCCATAGCATATCCGCCCAAAGCGAAATAAACTCCGTGACCCAGGCTAAGAATACCGGTATATCCCCATAATAAATTGATAGAAATGGCTACAATACTGAAAACAAGGAACTTGCTAAGCAGCGAAAGCCTGAAATCACTCAAAAGTAAAGGCATCACTATCAACAGGATAAGTAATGCACTAATAATTAATTTTTGCTTCTTCATATCGGTTTCAGCTAATCTATACTTCTGTCTTTCATGGGCGATAACCCTTGAGGTTTAAACTGTAATACGATGATTACCATGGTGAGCAAGAGCACTTTTGCCATGCTCGATGTGGTAAAATATTCGATAAAAGGATTACACATCCCTATTAAAAACGCACCTAAAATGGTTCCCCTTAAGCCGCCAATGCCGCCAAGAATTACCACTAAAAACGCGTCGATAATATAATTTTGGCCAGTAGAAGGGCCGATAGAGCCTAACATAGAAACGCAAACACCGGCAATACCGGCAATCCCGCATCCGATAGAGAACGTAAGAGCATCCGCCTTTTTGGTTTGAACGCCCATACATGCAGCCATAGAACGATTTTGCATTACGGCTTGCAAGATTCTTCCCTTCGCAGTCTTGTACAAGAAATAGTATACCCCGATGCAGATGAATAGACAAACCCCAAAAATGAGCATACGATTATAAGGCAATATTAGGGTAGATGTAAGGTGCAATCCTCCGGTTAATACCTTGGGAATTGAAGCTTCCACATTGTTGGCTCCGAAAATGCTTCGGGCTGTTTGCTGTAAGATCAAACTGATTCCCCAAGTGGCTAAAATACTGTCGAGCGGCCTTCCGTAAAGTCGCCGGATAACCAGGCGCTCAAAAACAAAGCCAATAATAGCAGCCAGTAAAAAAGATAGAATGAATGAGATAGAAAGGCTCCACCAGGTAGCTTGGTTATTCAACATTAAACCAATAATGTAACTACTGTAGCTTCCAATCATGATAAACTCGCCATGCGCGAAGTTTATCACACCCATCATTCCGAATGCAATACTTAAGCCCAAAGCAATAAGCAGCAAAATGGAACTGATACTTAATCCGTTAAAAAAGAATGAAATGAGGTCTTCCATAATTGGTTATGAAAAGAAAGAGCTCCCGGAAAGTATAAATCCGGGAAGCTCTTTAGGTTAAAATAAAGTAATCCCAAAAAGGCCCGAAGCGGTTTTATTTACCGGGCTTACTACAAAACCAGCACTTGCGCCGATGCTCACTTTTTCTGAGATTTTTATCGGCTTGCTGAAATTGATACCCACCTCACTAAAATTGAAGTTTGAAGTGTTTTTCCCTGCATCTTTCGTCCATTTCCAAAAGTTTTCACCCTCAATGCTGTTTAAAGCAAATCCAACAGAAGTATAAGGTGTTATGCTAACATCACCGGCCGTTAGGCCGTATGAAGTTTTAAAATAGGTAGAGTAGGCACTGTCTCCGTTCTTGTTAATATCTCTTCCTGCAACAATTGTAGCCAGAAAAAGACTGAGTTTAGTTCGTGGTACGGCGTATCCAATAGAAGCATCTATAAAATGTCTGCCTTTTCCTGAATAATTGAAATAATTACTATTACCAAAGTTTCCATACGGAAAACTTGCGGAGCTGATGTCGTAATCACTGAAATTGTATACATCCCATAAGGCGATAGAAAAACCACCTTTTGAGTAGGAGATGTAAGTATCTACATCTTTAAACCCGCCATCAAGACCAAAGCCGTTCCAGGTACCAATCTCAAAACCGCTTTTTGTAATTACACTGACCATGCTGGTCATCAAAGGAGATGTTGCTACGGCGTAGCCTCTCCAGTAATGCTGATTTTTAATAGCTGCTGAAACATTGATTTTAACTTTTGGACTTACGACGATGGTGTCTTTATCTTCTTCTCCTGCAAAAAGAGAAGAAGTACACAGTGAAAGTATAAGGAGAGAGAATAATATTTTTTTCATGTTGTTTTTGATTAGGAAGTTTTGAATGAAGCGTTAATTATCTGGCGGCAATATTACCTGGTGCAATAACTTTTTGAGTAGTAACCAAGGAAGGGAATGGCTCTGCTTTAATCATCGTGTCTGATTTAAATACGATGTCAAACTGTCCCTGTGCATTCGCTTTACCAATCATAAAGTTTTTGATGGTGTGATTAGTGATCGGATCTACTGTTACTTTGCCTTCCGGCGCATCATAACTTACGCCGCCAATTGCCTGACGAACTTTATCTGTTTCAAAAGTTCCTGCTTTTTTAACAGCCTCAGCCCAAAGATATACTCCGAAATAAGCAGCCTCGATAGGGTCATCAGTTACTTTATCTGCACCGTATTTAGCCTGATAGGCTTTAATAAAGGCAGTATTTTTTTCGCCCGGCATGCTCATGAAATAGTTCCATGCAGTTAATTGATCTTTCATGATGTCTACCCCGATACCTTTTAATTCCACTTCGGCAATAGAAAATGACATGCAAACTACCTTCGGAGATATTAAGCCATTCGAAGCCATTTGTTTGAAGAAACCAATGTTGCTGTCTCCGTTAATGGTATTTAAAACAGCATCGGCACCAGAAGCTTTTACTTTTTGAACCATTGTTGAAAATTCTGTATGACCAAGAGGCGCATATTCTTCACCAACCAGTTCTACACCAGCTTTAGCTAATTTGGCTTTGATAATTTTATTGGCTGTGCGTGGGAATACATAATCAGAACCCACCAGAAAAAACTTCTTTTTACCTAGGCCGATTAAGTAATCTACTGCAGGCAAGATTTGCTGGTTAGGAGCAGCCCCTGTATAAACCACATTTTTTGATGCTTCCATGCCCTCATATTGTACAGGATAGAAAAGTAGGTTGTTTTTTGATTCAAATACCGGCAGAACCGCTTTCCTGCTGGAAGATGTCCAACATCCAAATACAGCTGCAACCGCATCGTTGTCTATTAATTTTGTTGCTTTCTCTGTAAATGTAGGCCAGTCGGATGCGCCGTCTTCTACTACTGCTTCAATTTTTTTTCCCAGTAAGCCGCCAGCAGCATTGATTTCATCAATGGCCATTAATGTTGCGTTTTTACAATCTGTTTCTGAAATAGCCATGGTGCCGCTAAGTGAGTGAAGAACCCCAACTTTTACAGATCCGGAGTCAGAGTCTTCAGTTGAAGCACTTTGAGTTGAGCTACAAGAGGAAAAACCCAGTGCAATTAGCGTTAAAAAGAGAACAAAATGTGATTTTTTCATGTTTTTGAGGTTAAATTTGTGAATAAGATTAAATACTGTTGAATTATTTATGACAATAGTAGCATAATTTTATATTAATTAAAACTTTATTAGTTTTTTATTCAAATAAATAATAAAAAAGTTCAGAACTTACTTTATTTAGTTAAAATATCGCTTTAAACTGATATAATAATTAGTACATTTCAAGAATTAAGATTTTATTTAATTATTATTCTGTTTAATTGGTTAGATAAAGCGGAAAATCGACTAAATTTAATTCTTAGTTGACATTTCTTATAATAACGTGATGAAATTCTGAAACTGAAGTATTATTTATACGATCAATGAAAATTATGCCGTTTTATAATATAAATTGAGGTAATTATCTATACGAACACATTTGCTTTATTTAAGCAATTTGCCAACAAACTCCATAGTGCAGTTAGAGCCGGGTTGCTGAAAATACATCGGCTATATACATTTAAAGAGTTAAAGACTTCGCAAGTTCTGCAGCGAAGTCCCGGCCTCAAGGACGGCAAGATATTTTCGTATACGAAAATACGTCTTGCTGCCCGCTGCACGAGGGCCAGTCGTTAATGTTCGGCTGCTGCGAATCTTGTTCAGTCTTTTGTGAACTGTTTTTCAAAAGTGAGAAGGTTGATTCATTAACGTTCGCAATGGAAACGGTAGGTGCATCGAAATAATTAAGGCTTTTTAATCCTTATGGCAGGCGCTTTCGATATTTTGATAATCATCTCCCTAACGGTTTTGAACATATGACGCATTCTTAGAGTATGATAAGTTATTTTTTCATTTAAAATCGCTCGCACCTTGCGCTATCCTTGCGAGTAGTATCGGTAAAATCGGTGCAGATTTACTCTTTTTAACGGGAGGCGGAGGTTTTATGCTACAGAATAAACGGTCTGTGACGGCTGAAAAAGCAGTCAAAATACTTAAAGAACATGGCACAATTGTGAGCCTGGAAGAAGCTCAACTAATTTTGGACTTTATGTACAAAATGGCTAAATTAGGTGTGAATCAACACATTCCACACACAAACACCTATAACGAAAACACTTACAAATGAAGACAGCGGACCTCTATATTCGTGTCAGCACGGATGAACAGGCGGATAAGGGATATTCACAAAAAGACCAAGATGAACGCCTAAGAAAATATTGCGAGATTAATTTATAAGAGTTAGGAAAGTCATATTTGAAGACCATTCTGCCAAGACTTTCAATCGCCCAAAATGGACTCAGTATTTGTCTGAAATTCGAAAGACAAAGGCCGAGGAGCCGATCTTATACTATTCACTAAATGGGATCGGTTTAGCCGGAATGCAGGGGATGCTTATCAAATGATTTCTGTATTAATGAAATTAGAGATAGAGCCTCAAGCAGTTGAACAGCCGCTAAACCTTGAAATTCCTGAGAATAAAATCATGCTGGCTTTTTACTTAGCCGCTCCCGAAGTAGAAAATGACCGAAGAGCGTTAAATGATTGACCTTATTCAATTTGAGGAAGCTTTAAGAAATCAGCGCAGCGGATACACGATAAAAGAAAGCCTCTGGCAAAGAGGCTCTTACTCCTCATAGATTTTATCCAATTTTCGAAGAAAGGGCGGCAGCAAAACAGAGTCTTGAAACAACGCTTTATCACTTTTCAAAATTCGCTGGAAGCATAATCGGAGAATATTGTCAATTTTATTGCAGATATTCTTAATCTTCTTATCGTTCAACAGGTCGTCATCCGTCCCGTGGATATATTTACTCCGTATGTTATAAGCCTCTGTAATAGATCCCTTAGTTTGTTGCTTGTTTTTTAGAGCGCCTTGCAAGTATGCGCCGACTCTCATACTGATTGCCACCTTTTCATCTTTGGTCTTTTCTGCTATAAATAAAGTCTCAAGAGCACTAATGTACATGGTAATCTTAACTAAAAACAACTGTTGCCTTCGTGCTTGGTCGATAAAGTTTATTGCCCTTATAATTCGATTTATTTGTGTGTAATTGATTTGGTTAGCGTCGCCCAATGCAATATGGTGTTTGTCGCTAAAAACGATTTTTTTAATTATGCGGCTATTGGAAATACCGGAGACTATTGAGAAAATTGTTTTCTGGTA
>DASWMZ010000169.1:0-1728 GCA_036399495.1 Pedobacter sp. | reverse complement strand
TATTATTATATTAAGATCATCAGCCTTCGTCTCACTTTTTTGCGCGTTTTCGGACAGACACTAAATAACGAATTATTCTACTTAATTCTACTTTACCAAGTTATGATGAGCCTTTATTTTTTGATAACTGGATTCTTCGTTGTTCATGCCGCTTGTTTATTTGGTCCATTACTTCCTGTTGATTTATTCCTTTTCGCGGATAAACATTGAGCATGATTTCTCTTACATCATAAGCACTTAATAAGGGCATTTCCTCTTTAAACAACACTTTTTCACTTAATATAAAATGTAAAGCCATCATTACCATTACCATGTGATGGTGCCATGCCAGCCAGCCTCTTACCTGGTATTGGCTCATGCCTGCTTCCTGTTTTGCATCCTGAAAAGAACGCTCTACAAAATAGCGCTGTGACTGCATACGCACTAACTCTTCGGTTGTAAACTCATTCTCTTTTGCATTGCTTAATGCATATTTGTATTCCCGCTTGCCATCTTTAGTAACCGTAACCCTGATGATAAGTATACGCTCACTATAATAGGATGAACTACCATCCCACACATATACTTTTTTTGTATAGCCAAGACAGTTAAGGTCTCCTTTACCTGTCCGGCGAAGGCGTATTTTTTCCCATTGGTCAGTCGCTATTTTCTCGCCTATTTCCCTAACCTCCCTTACTTCTCCCAATGCTTTGTAAAGTTTAGGCTGGCGACCTTTTACACCCTGCTTTTCGGGCAGGTAAATCTGCGGAGGCTGTGTGTATACATACTGGTCATTATGTACTTCCAGCACAAATAATTGCTTTAGCTTGTCTAACTCTGCCTGCAACCAATAACTATTGCCATACAGCCCATCGGCACCTATATAATGAAACCGTGTTCCTATTGCAATCTGATGCTTTACAATGTCCAAAGCCAGTTCTACCTTGGTCTTGTAAGTCATATGTTCTCTTTGGGAACTTTGACTTTTTTGCATCGTTCTTTGTCTTCTGTCCAGCTTTCAGGAAGGTATAGTGCTGTATCAATGAGACCATAATATTTTTCTGCACTTAGTGCTGCATACACGGCTACCTGGCAATTGTCAACTTTACCAATAGTGCCACAGTACTGCCGGGCTACCCCTACGGAATGCTGCCCTTTTTTGCGGTGTGCGCTTTCATCTAATAGTAAAGCAACACGATCATAACTTTCCAATACTTTGCTGGTGTCTTCTGCTACTGTATCAAAACCCACTCGGGCATCCCAAGGTGACTCGCTGATAAAGTGTTGTATCTGGCTATATTCACTATCAGTTACACGTTCGGTTATGCGTTCTATATTCCGCTTCTGACCCTGAAAAAGCCCTTTTATATATTGGATACCTATTGGCAACTTGTTGTGCGTAGCTGTTTTGAAAATCTTTTTACACGCCTCCATGTATCTTTCAAGCCGGGTTTTATCGGCTGGTTGCAGAGTTGGTTGCTCTTCATGGGCGGTATTTATTATAGTGTATTAAAAAGCGATAATCAGAAATGTAAATTGATGCGCAATCTCCATATTTTTAATCTAATAACCTTCTTTTTTAAGTTGGTAAAGTAGAATTAGTTATTTTAATATCTGGAAATTTTGAAATCTAATTATTAGGAAAAATTAAGATACTATTCAGGAGTTTTTAATGATCTTTCCTTGTCAGCCAGCGTGAAACAAAAATATTTTTGATCGGAAGAGTGGGGGACAGATAAGATGCCTTTG
>DASWMZ010000168.1:0-34177 GCA_036399495.1 Pedobacter sp. | reverse complement strand
AGTTTATGATACTGATTTGCCATGCCACCAGAGATATTTAAAATTCAGGAGGAATTAAACGAGAAAGACTCAAATTTTGATCATACTGAATTACCTGAGGACATACGGCAAATAGTAAAAGAAACAATTGTAGATAACTGGTTAAGATGCCTCGATCCAGAAAAATCTAAGGGGCGTTGTCTGCAGGTGTCGCACGAATTGATGAATAATTTGGCTGCAATTGGCAAAATACCATTTGTTCATTCAAAATTAGTTTTCAGACATCAGCCCAAACCACATTTTTGGTTATATGTTGACGGCTTTCATATCGACTTAACGGCCAGACAATTTAGTCCTTTGGAGCAATGTCCCAAAGTTTGGAAACTAGAAGATTTTGATTCAAGTGAATATTACTATGTAGAGCGAGGGAGGGGCTTGGTTCTCTTCAAATTAGTTCCCTTTAATAAAAAATCGTTTTTTGCTAACGTTGCGAGGGGCATTTTCCTGTCATCCTGGAACAAGTCGAAGACTATCGCCTCATCGGCCATTAGAAAAGGTTATAGAATATTATCAATATTCATAGCGAGGAAATTTCATCCGGAAGTTCATTAGCTAAAGTCACTAGCAGCTACAAACATTGATTTCAACAAAAAGGCCTGCATCTCTGCAAGCCTTTACTAATCTTTAATTGCTTTTACCCTAAATATGATTTCAATATTTTACTTCTCGACGTGTGACGAAGGCGTTGTAGTGCTTTATCTTTTATCTGTCTTACACGCTCACGCGTAAGGTTGAACTTTTCACCAATTTCTTCTAATGATAGAGGATGGTTGCTTCCTAGCCCAAAGAAAAGAACAATAATTTCACGCTCGCGTTCAGTCAAGGTTTGTAAAGAACGTTTAATTTCTTCAGAGAGGGATTCGTCAATTAGATTACTGTCGGTGCTTTGTTCGCCATTTTCTAATACATCTAATAATGTATTTTCTTCTCCCTGAACAAAAGGTGCATCCATAGAAACATGACGACCTGAATTACTTAACGTATCAGATATTTTTTCAACAGTAGTCTCCAGAGTATCTGCTAATTCTTCAGGTGAAGGTTCGCGTTCAAATTCTTGTTCTAATCTTGAAAAAGCTTTGCTGATTTTACTTAAAGAACCCACCTGGTTTAAAGGTAAACGAACTATACGAGATTGCTCGGCAATAGCTTGTAGAATAGACTGACGAATCCACCATACCGCGTATGAAATGAATTTAAAGCCTTTAGTTTCATCAAAGCGTTTTGCAGCCTTAATCAAACCTAGATTACCTTCGTTAATTAAGTCACCTAAAGTAAGTCCTTGATTTTGATATTGTTTAGCAACGGAAACTACAAAACGTAAGTTGGTTTTCGTTAAACGTTCAAGTGCTGCCTGGTCACCTTCGCGAATCTTTTGAGCAAGAATTACTTCCTCCTCGGCAGTTATTAAATCTACTTTACCAATTTCGTGTAAATATTTGTCGAGAGATTGTGACTCACGATTGGTAATGGATTGTGTTATTTTGAGTTGTCTCATTTAAAGTATGATACCCCTTTCTTAAGAGTGTGCAAAGTTATAAATTTTTGTAAGTTTTAACGCTAAAATCCAAGAAAAGTTGTAAGAATTTTTTTGAAAGAATCAAACGTTTAATCGCAATAATCGTTCCACAGACTGTGGAAAACCGCCTTTAATGAATTTGATATGACAATTGACAAGTAATTGATAAGTTTGGTCGGCACAACTCTACATTTTTAAAGTTCCGTGTCAAATGTCACTTAATTTAAAAGTTTCTCTCAATCTGATGCCTTTCTCGGTGTCAGTCAAAATGCAACATTCACACTGTGAATCATGTTCGAAAAAAAGGATTACATTGTTCATCAACGCCTGGCGTAAAAATGCCTTTTTTTCTTCCATCGCTTTAAGCGGGAAGATATCATAGCCCGCGATATAGGGTATTGGAATGTGAGCCACGGTTGGAATTAAGTCGGCGGCAAATAAGATCGTTTTTTCCTTATATGTAATTTCCGGAAGCATCATCGCTTCGGTATGGCCGTACGTAAAGCGAAGTTTTAAATTATCAGTTAGATCAAAATTATCACGAGTAACAAAGTTGAGCTGTCCGCTTTCTTGCAGAGGTATAATATTCTCTGTTAAAAATGAAGCTTTTTCCCTGTCATTAGGATGAATGGCCCAGTTCCAGTGTTGTTCGTTACTCCAATACGTGGCGTTTTTAAAAGTAGGGGCTAGTGTATCGCCATTTTTTGTTACCGCACCGCCAACATGATCGAGGTGAAGATGGGTCAAAACTACGTCAGTGATATCATCTTTTGAAAAGCCGTTTTTAGCCAGCGATTTTTCAAGGGAATCATCCCCATGTAAATGGTAATAGCTTAGAAACTTTTTGCTTTGCTTGTTCCCAATGCCTGTGTCAATTAAGATTAATCTCTTTCCATCCTCAATAAGCAGAGAACGCATTGCTAGGGTGCAAAGATTATTATCGTCGGCCGATGTGGTTTTATTCCAGATAGACTTCGGAACCACCCCAAACATGGCTCCGCCATCAAGTTTAAAAAGTCCGGTTTCTATTGAATAAAGGTTCATAGCTGATCTTAAAAGTACTACGTTTTCGAGACTACTTTCAACCCAAGTATAGAACTTATCAATAAGAATAAAAAGAATAAACGCCAGAAATCAAATGATTCTTTGAAAAAGAAAATCCCTACAATCACTGATCCTGCCGCACCAATGCCCGTCCAAACCGCATAGGCCGTTCCCATAGGCAAAGTTTGAACCGCTTTATTAAGCAGGAAGAAGCTCATGCTGATGCATATAAAAAAGCCAATACTCCAAGTTATTTTGCTGAAGTTATTAGAAAGTTTAAGGCAGGTAGTAAAGCCAACTTCAAATAATCCACCCAGTATAAGAAAGATCCAAGCCATTTGATTTACGTTTTCCAATTTAGATTACAGATATCGTGCTAAACTAAAACGACCTGTAAGCCAGGTCGTTTTTTTGAATAATAATAATAATAGTAACAATATGATCGGGGCTAACCTTCGTTTATTGCCATCAATAAATACCCTTACAAATGAATTCCTTCACCATAAGCATCAGCAGCAGCTTCCATAATCGCTTCGCTCATAGTAGGGTGGGGGTGAACGGTTTTGACGATGTCCATACCGGTTGTTTCCAATTTACGAGCAACAACAACTTCTGCAATCATTTCGGTTACATTCGCGCCAATTAAGTGAGCACCTAAAAATTCACCGTATTTTGCATCAAAGATCACTTTAACAAATCCATCTTTATTGCCGCCTGCACTAGCCTTTCCTGATGCAGAGAATGGGAACTTTCCAACTTTCACTTCATAACCTGCTTCCTTAGCCGCTTTCTCGGTATAACCAACAGATGCAATCTCAGGCGAAGAATAAGTGCAACCTGGAATATTATTGTAATTTAATGGCTCTGGGTGGTGACCTGCAATTTTCTCAACACAAATAATTCCTTCAGCTGAAGCTACGTGTGCCAGTGCCTGTCCGCCAACAATATCACCAATTGCGTATACACCTTCAACATTAGTTTTATAGAAAGGATCTACCACCACACGTCCTCTTTCAGTCTTAACGCCCGTTTCTTCTAATCCCAAGTTTTCGATATTAGGGGTGATACCAACTGCAGAAAGAACGATATCCGCTTCCAGTACTTGTGTTCCAGATGCTGTTTTTACTTGTGCTTTACAGCCGTTACCGGATGTGTCCACCGATTCAACATTCGCATTCGTTAAAATATTTATTCCCGCTTTTTTAAGACTGCGCTCTAATTGTTTAGAGATTTCTTCATCTTCTACCGGTACGATACGATCCATAAATTCGACTACGGTTACTTTAGTACCCATAGCATTATAGAAATAAGCGAATTCAATTCCAATCGCTCCGGAGCCCACAACGATCATACTTTTTGGCTGTTCTGCCAAATTCATCGCCTGACGGTATCCGATGATTTTATTACCGTCCTGTTTTAAATTTGGTAACTCTCTCGAGCGTGCCCCTGTTGCCAGAATAGTGTGCTTTGCAGTATATTCCTTAGTTGAGCCATCAGCGGCTTTAACATCTATCTTGCCACCTTTCTTTATTTTGGCGGTACCCATAATCACATCAATTTTATTTTTTTTCATCAAAAATTGAATGCCTTTACTCATACCGTCCGCTACACCACGACTACGTTTAATTACCGCAGGAAAATCGGCTTGTCCGCTTTGCACGTTTATTCCATAATCAGCAGCGTGGTTTATATATTCAAATACCTGTGCACTTTTCAGTAGGGCTTTGGTAGGGATACATCCCCAATTAAGGCAGATACCACCAAGCGACTCGCGTTCAATTATGGCAGTTTTCAATCCCAGTTGCGAAGCTCTGATTGCTGCAACATAGCCTCCGGGGCCGCTTCCTATAACTATTAAGTCGTAATTCATGAAAATTTGATTAAAATTTTATTGACGGGCCAAATCTACAAATTGTGAAGAATTTTAAAGGTATTAAAATGATTGTTTGATAAGGCTAAGACCAAAAAGCCGGAGCTCTAGAAATATCTAAATTCCCCGAACTCAGATTTTACAGTAACCTGCTTCTTTTCAGCTGACTCCACACGGCCAACAACCTGTGCTTCAATACCAAAGCTCTTGGAAATGTTGATAATATCTTGAGCTATTTCTTCAGACACATAAATTTCCATTCTGTGACCCATGTTGAACACTTTATACATCTCTTCCCAACTGGTGCCAGACTGGTCTTGAATAAGTTTAAAGAGTGGAGGTATCGGGAATAGATTGTCTTTTATGATATGAAGATTTTCAACAAAGTGTAGCACCTTGGTTTGTGCGCCGCCGCTGCAATGAACCATCCCATTAATCTGAGACCGGTATTTATCTAAAATTCTTTTTATCACAGGAGCATAAGTGCGGGTAGCAGATAGAACCAATTTTCCGGCAGTAATACTTTGATTTTTGCCTATTTCAATTTCGTCGGTTAGCTTCTTGTTTCCGGCAAACACCAAATCGTAAGGTACGGCTGGATCGTAGCTTTCGGGGTACTTTTTCGCTACACACTTATGAAAAACATCGTGCCTGGCAGAGGTGAGTCCGTTTGAACCCATTCCGCCATTATATTCTTTTTCGTAGGATGTTTGCCCGTAGGAGCTTAATCCAACGATAACGTTGCCCGGCTGAATTCTATCGTTTGAGATTACTTCATCACGGCGCATACGGCACGTAACCGTAGAATCAACAATGATCGTTCTTACCAGGTCCCCCACATCAGCAGTTTCTCCGCCAGTTGAATAAATACCTATTCCGAGGTCGCGTAATTCCGAAAGTATCTCTTCTGTACCGTTAATAATTTCTGCAATAACTTCTCCCGGAATAAGATTTTTATTCCGCCCGATTGTTGAAGAAAGTAGAATATTATCTGTTGCACCAACACATAAAAGATCATCCAGATTCATGATTATTGCATCTTGTGCGATGCCTTTCCAGACTGAAATATCCCCAGTTTCTTTCCAGTAGATATACGCTAGGGATGATTTGGTTCCGGCGCCATCAGCATGCATGATATTGCACCATTCCTCGTCTCCACCAAGTATGTCCGGGATGATTTTGCAAAAAGCCTGAGGAAATAAACCTTTATCAATATTTTTTATAGCGTTATGAACGTCTTCTTTTCCGGCAGAAACACCGCGCTGGTTGTATTTAAGATCTGACATTGAACGCAAAAGTAAGGGTTAGATATGAGATATGGAATATGAGATATGAGATTGGTTCGGAAATGCAAGAGATCAGATCAAAGAGTCAAGAACTCACAGGGGTAAAAAACAAAGGTTCCGCATTACACGGAACCTTTTATATCTAGACGCTTTAATTTTAGACTATTACTTAATAAAAAGCAGTTCTCTAAACTTAGGCAGCGGCCACTTATTATCAGCAATAATTTGCTCCAGTTTATCTACATGGTAACGAATTTGCTCAAAATGCGATTTGACGTTTTCATCATAAGCGATCGCCTTCTCTCTTGTATCTTCAATAACATTGGCTTTTTTGCGCTCATCTACCATCGCCCTAACATCTGTGTTAATGCTATTAATATGCTCAGAGATCTTTGTGATGAACTCCAGCTGTGCAGCGTAGGTTTCCTTGCCTAACCCAATTTCTTTTAAGCCTTTAACGTTATCGATCAGATCTGTCTGGTATGAAATTGCAGCAGGGATAATTACGTTATTTACCATTTCTCCCATTACACGAGCTTCGATTTGAAGCTTTTTGTAATAGTTTTCTAATAGTATATCATGTCTTGCATGGCCTTCGCGTTTTGAGTAAACGCCCATGTCCTCAAATAAACGTTGCGCTTTATCGGTTAGTAAAACATCAAGTGCTTTAGGCGTTGTTTTGATGTTTGATAAACCTCTTGCTTCAGCTTCCTTAGCCCATTCATCGCTATACCCATTACCCTCAAAACGGATAGCCTTCGATTCTTTAATGTAGCGTTTGATCACCGTCATTAAGGCAACATCCTTTTTCTCGCCTTTCTTTAATAGCTTATCAACCTCAAGTTTAAACTTATTGAGTTGTTCCGCAACTATGGTATTAAGAACGGTCATCGGATCCGCCGAGTTAGCAGAAGATCCAACCGCCCGTAATTCAAACTTATTTCCTGTAAAGGCAAAAGGAGAAGTACGGTTACGGTCAGTGTTGTCTAGTAGTATTTGAGGTACTTTAGGGATATTAGTCCATAAAGCTGTTTCTTGTTTCATTTTAGACGTTACGCGTGATGATTCGATTTCATCCAAAACGTTACTTAACTGGCTTCCAAGAAAGATTGAGATAATCGCCGGAGGCGCTTCGTTAGCACCTAAACGGTGATCGTTATTTACGGATGCAATAGACGCCCTTAAAAGATCTGCATGTTCAAAAACCGCTCTGATGGTGTTCACAAAAAAGGTAAGGAACATCAGATTATTTTTCGGCGTTTTACCCGGAGACAGTAAGTTTTTCCCGGTGTTGGTAATCAAAGACCAGTTATTATGTTTGCCAGATCCGTTTATCCCTGCAAAAGGTTTCTCGTGAAGTAAAACCTTAAAGTTATGGCGGCGAGCAACCTTATCCATAATATCCATCAACAATTGGTTGTGGTCTATCGCTAGGTTGATTTCTTCGTAAAGGGGGGCGCACTCAAACTGAGATGGTGCAACTTCATTATGTCTGGTTTTTAAAGGGATACCCAATTTAATCGATTCGACTTCCAGATCCTGCATATAGGCGAGAACTCTTTCTGGAATCGAACCAAAATAATGGTCTTCAAGCTGCTGGTTCTTAGCAGACATGTGGCCAAATAGTGCCCTTCCTGTTAAGTGTAAATCCGGACGAGCATTAAATAAAGCTAAGTCAACCAAAAAGTATTCCTGCTCAATTCCTAACGAGGCATTTACTTTTTCAATTCCTTTATCAAAATATTGTGCAACACCTACGGCTGCTCTGTCTAATGCAGATAATGCCTTTAATAGTGGTGCTTTATAATCAAGTGCTTCGCCGGTATATGCAATAAATACGGTTGGTATACATAAAGTGCTACCAATTATAAATGCAGGGGAGGAAGGATCCCAGGCAGTATATCCACGAGCTTCGAACGTACTTCTGATTCCGCCGTTAGGAAAACTTGAGGCATCAGGTTCTTGTTGCGCTAATGCATCGCCAGAAAACTTTTCCATCGCCATACCATCGCTGGTGGGCTCAAAAAATGAATCGTGTTTTTCGGCAGTCGACCCTGTTAGAGGTTGAAACCAGTGTGTGTAGTGGGTGGCTCCCAATCCAATTGCCCATGATTTCATGGCTGCAGCTACTTGTTCTGCTACTTCTCTTTCAAT
Source organism: Pedobacter sp. (assembly GCA_036399495.1). GTDB lineage: Bacteria > Bacteroidota > Bacteroidia > Sphingobacteriales > Sphingobacteriaceae > Paradesertivirga. The sequence continues at coordinate 26,268 of DASWMZ010000168.1, read as the reverse complement.
TGATGCGCCGTGAATAATAGAATCATTTACACTATCTAAAGCTTCTTCTGATAAGAATTCTTTCATTTTTTTCTTATCAAAAACATTACAGGCATAAATTTCTGATAGCCTGGCTGGAAGCTTTACTTCGGGTACATTTCTAGTTAATACGGTATTAAGTGCTTGAAATCGAAGACTTGACATGATTGTATCGGGTTGTTTAGTTTAGCATTGAATTGAGGGTCAAAGATTTGCAAATTATACCACATCACCAATTATTCTGAAAAAAAATGTAAACGCAGATCGCTTAACCCAGACAAGGGGAGTTTATGGAAATTCTATTAAGCCAGCATCCATATTAAAACCCGAAATTATGTTCAATCCTAAATCAACGATTTACCAAACCGGGTGGCTCGATTTGGTATTTGCCAACAGAAACAAAAGTTATGGTGCTTACGAACTTCGGCAACACGCCGATGAACGCTTGCTGCGATCTTTAATTATCACGCTATTTTTTGTAGGGGTGATTGTTGGATATTCTTTTCTTCAAAAAAAGGCTATTTCAGATGGAGGTTCTATTGCTAAGCCTGAGCCACTTGATACAACGATCATAGTATTAAAATCACTTCCACAAGTTAGTCAGCCTCCAGCTCCGGCAGCACAATCACCAAGCAACCCTTCTCGAAGCACTCAAAGAAATCGTTCTACAGTTCCTGTTGTAGTATCGACCAATGTTATTGATGATTTGCCAACTACAAGCATTTTAAACACAAGTGATGCGCCCCAAATATCTGATGGCTTTGCAATCGGCGGATCAGGAACGCCTGGCGGAACGGATCCGGCTGGGGGCAACACAGCAGGTGCAGGGGGAACCGAAAACACAACAGTCTACACAACAGGCTCAATAGAACTTTTTCCTGAATTCCCGGGGGGAATGGAAGCTTTTAGCAAATTCCTGAGAAAGAACCTTCGTTATCCCCCTCAGGCACAAGAAGCAGAAGTAAGTGGTAAAGTGTTTGTAACCTTCATCGTAGAAAAAGACGGACGATTAACAGATATTAAAATTGCTAGAAGTATCGGACATGGCTGTGATGAAGAAGCTGAGCGTGTGTTGAGAAAATCGCCGCAATGGAAACCAGGAATACAAAACGGAACCCCGGTGAGGGTTTTGTTTACACTTCCTCTAAGTTTTACATTAAGAAATTAAGAATAGGTACCCTGGGAGAAATAAAACCCAGGGTGCATCTTACCCGGCCAATTTGTCTAAAAATTTAGAATTCAATAATTAAAAGCGTATTTTCAGCCCTTAAAACCAATTAAAACCAAATGCCGGCTTCTATAAAATTAATTAAACAAGTATTTCAAAAGTATTATGTCCTGATACTGATTTCAACAATAATTATTTACGGATGTAAAACCAGAACAACCGTCCAAAGCCATGCAGGGGCATCTTCAACAGTTTTAGACACTTCAAAACGTTCCGCTGCAAGCTCGATAAAAAATCTTACCGTGTTCGACGGACTACAAGTCGAATTGGTTGCATCTGAACCAATGCTCACAAATCCAACCAATATCGATGTGGATGAAAGAGGACGTATTTGGGTTACCGAAGCGTACAATTATCGCCCCGATATAACCGGGAATGCTACTAAAAAAGAGGGTGATAGAATAGTTATCCTCGAAGATACCGACGGTGATAGTAAGGCGGACGTAAGTAAAGTATTCTACCAAGGGCCTGAATTAAACGCACCATTGGGGATTGCCGTACTCGGAAAAAGAGTGATCGTATCCCAAAGCCCTTATGTATGGGCATTTTATGATGATAATGGTGATGATAAAGCTGATAGAAAAGAAATTTTATTCCAGGGCATTAAAGGGGAGCAGCACGACCATGGAATGCATGCATTTATAGCTGGACCAGACGGAAAGCTGTATTTCAATTTTGGAAATGCAGGTGAAACCCTGAGAGATAAAGACAATAACGTGGTTTTAGATCAGGATGGCGACCCAATAGACCAAAAGAAATATACTCAGGGAATGGTTTTCCGTTGCGATCCTGATGGTAGCAATGTAGAAGTACTTGCCGATAATTTCAGAAATAACTACGAAGTTGCTGTTGACAGCTATGGTGGCATGTGGCAAAGCGATAATGATGACGACGGAAATAAAGCCGTTAGAATTAACTATGTAATGGATTATGGAAATTACGGTTATACGGATGAACTAACCGGCGCAGGCTGGCAGGCAAATCGCACGAATATTGAAGATTCTATTCCTCTTCGCCACTGGTATTTAAACGATCCTGGAGTAGTGCCAAACTTATTACAAACAGGCTCGGGTTCGCCAACCGGAATATTAGTTTATGAAGGAAACCTTTTACCTAAACAGTTTCATAATCAGGTACTTCATTCAGACGCAGGACCAAACGTTGTGAGAGCTTATCCGGTTCAAAAAAGCGGGGCTGGTTACACTGCACAAATTTTAAACATATTAAAGGGAGACCGCGATCAATGGTTCAGACCTGCTGATGTATGTGTTGCACCCGATGGATCTTTGATAATTGCAGATTGGTACGATCCCGGAGTTGGGGGACACCAGGCGGGTGACTTGCAACGAGGACGTATTTATCGCGTAGCACCAAGCGGGTCAAAATACAAAACCCCTAAGTACGATTACACGAAGCCCGCAAGTGTTGTAGCAGCTTTACAAAACCCAAACCTTGCGGTAAGGCATCATGCCTGGGAAACGCTGCAAACAATGGGTAATGCTGCTGTTCCGCAACTTGAAAAGCTATGGAATACATCTTCAAATCCTCGTATGCAGGCAAGAGCATTTTGGGCCTTGGTGAAAATGTCCGGAGCAAATTCTTCCAAATACATACAGCAAGCTATAAAAAGTTCAAATGCTGATCTAAGAATTACAGGCTTAAGAGCCGCACGTCAATTAAAGTCGGATGTAATCGGTGTTGTATCACAATTGGTTAATGATCCTGAAGCCCAAGTGCGACGCGAATGTGCTGTGGCATTAAGACATAATAATTCTCCAAGGGCCGCTGAATTATGGACCAGCCTTGCTGCTCAACATAATGGTCAGGATAGATGGTACTTAGAAGCATTGGGAATTGGTGCGGATAAACAGTGGGATAAGTTTTTTGATGCCTACTCACGAAAAGTAAACAATACATTTGAAACTCCTGCTCAAAAAGATATTGTTTGGAGGGCCCGTACTGAGCTGGCCGTTCCTCATCTTGCAAAACTAGCTACTGATGGATCTTCCAGCCTTAAATCCAGATTAAGATATTTCCGGGCCTTTGATTTTAACCCTGGCCCATCGAAATCTAAATATCTTATTAGTATGCTTAAGGCCAATGATTCTGAATTTAATAAGCTGGTATTACGGCATATGGATGTGAATACAGTAAAGGGATCTTCTGCCGCTCAAAACGCAATGAAATTGGTTTTGAAATCGCTAGCCGGTACGCCTGACTATATTGAGCTTGTTAGTAAATATGAATTGAAATCAGAAAGAAATAATCTGATAGAACTTGCCATTTCAAAGCCTAACGAAGGAGTTGGGAAAGATGCTGCCAGTCTTTTATTAAAGTTTGACGGCAACTCACTAATAAATGGGGTATTGCAAGGGAATGATAATCAAAGAAAGCAAAGTCTTCTGCAATCATTCGCAAGAGTAGGAAGCAAAGAGGCTTTAAATACGCTGACTAAAGTAGCATTGTCATCATCATATCCAATGTCGGTTCGTAAAGTTGCAGCCGAAATGATTGGAAAAAGCTGGACAGGTGAAGACTTGGTGATATCGCTTTTGAAAGAAAACAAAGTTCCTGCTGAGCTTGTGCCGTCTCTTGTTGCAGGAGTAAGTGGGGCTTGGCGTTCCGGTATCAGAAAAGAGGCCGCAACTTATCTTCCAAACGCCCAAGCTGAAGCGGAGAAACGTAGTGCGACCATGAGCGAACTGTTGGCTTTAAAACCAAATGTTGTAAATGGTAAGGCAGTATTTAGTCGGAGTTGTAATGTTTGCCACATGGTAAATAAAGAAGGCTTTGATTTTGGTCCGAAACTAAGTGAAATTGGATCAAAACTGCCTAAAGAAAGTTTATACGAAGCAATCGTTCATCCTTCTTCCGGTATAAGTTTTGGTTTTGAAGGCTGGCAGCTGAATATGAAAGATGGTTCTGCACTTAGCGGAATAATCTCTAGTAAGACTGAAACCGATATTGATTTGAAATATCCGGGTGGAGTTAAGCAAAGAATTAAAACAACAGAAGTAAAGTCTCTTGCTGAGATGAAAGAGTCAATGATGCCTGAAGGTATCGACAAGTCTTTGTCAAATCAGGAAATGTCAGATTTGCTGGAGTACTTAGCTAGTCTAAAGAAAAAATAATAGCCTTTTAATATTTAGAAGAGCCCGCAAGGGCTTTTCTAGTTTAATACAATATTAATGTTGATAATGAATTTAACCTGTATCTATAAAAAAGCCTCCAATTTTTCTACTTTTGCAGCATCCTCATAAAATCCTCATATTTTGGAAAATAATCAACTTGCGACGCTCGAAATTGCAAAGGACCTGGGCCTTTTACCTGAAGAGTTCGAACGTATAAAAGAAATTCTTGGTCGTACCCCTAACTTTACCGAAGTATCTATTTTTTCGGTGATGTGGAGCGAACACTGCTCCTATAAAAATTCAATTACCTGGTTAAAAACTTTGCCAAAAGACAGCCCACGAATGCTGGCTAAAGCTGGTGAAGAGAATGCTGGAATGGTAGATCTGGGCGACGGAATTGCTTGCGTATTTAAAATAGAATCACATAACCACCCTTCGGCTTTAGAACCTTATCAAGGCGCTGCCACCGGAGTTGGTGGTATCAATCGCGATATTTTTACCATGGGCGCACGCCCAATTGCTCAGTTGAACTCTCTCCGTTTTGGCGAGTTGAGCAATGAGCGTAATCAATGGCTAATAAAAGGAGTAGTTAAGGGTATTGGCGATTATGGTAATGCTTTTGGCATTCCAACCGTTGGTGGTGAAGTTTTTTTTGACGAGTGTTATACTGTAAATCCATTAGTTAATGCAATGTCTGCCGGTATCGTTAAAGTTGGCGAAACTGTTTCAGCAACTTCTTATGGAGTTGGTAATCCGGTTTATATTGTAGGTTCTGCAACCGGAAAAGATGGTATACATGGAGCAGCATTTGCGTCCAAAAATATCACAGAGGATTCGGTAAATGATTTACCTGCCGTTCAGGTTGGTGACCCTTTCCAGGAAAAACTACTGCTTGAAGCAACATTGGAAGTGATTCAAACCGGCGCGGTTATCGGTATGCAAGATATGGGAGCAGCAGGAATTATCTGCTCCAATTCTGAGATGTCTGCCAAGGGCGAACACGGTATGCGCATCGACTTGGATAAAGTTCCAATGCGTCAAGAAAATATGAAGCCCTTCGAAATTCTGCTTTCAGAATCCCAGGAACGGATGCTTATCGTAGTTGAAAAAGGCCGTGAAGCAGAAGTTCAGGGGGTCTTTGATAAATGGGATCTAAATTGTGTCGAAATAGGAGAGGTGACTGATACTCGCCGCTTAGAATATTATATGAACGGTCAATTGGTAGCCGATGTGCCTGCGGATGATCTAGTACTTGGTGGCGGCGCTCCCGTTTATAAACGTGAATACAAAGAGCCGGCTTACTTTGCCGAAAATCAAAAGTTCAAAATTGACGATGTTCAGGAACCTGCCGACCTGAAAGAAGTTGCAGAACACCTGATATCTCATCCCAATATCGCTTCAAAACGTTGGGTAACTGACCAATACGATTCTATGGTTGGTACGGCAACGATGACCACCAATACGCCTAGCGATGCCGCAATTGTAAACGTGAAAGGTACAGATAAAGCAATCGCTTTAACGGTAGATTGTAACTCACGCTATGTTTATGCAGACCCGCAAATAGGTTGTGCTATCGCGGTAGCAGAGGCCGCCAGAAATATAACCTGCGCGGGTGGTGAGCCAGTAGCAATTACCAATTGCCTGAATTTCGGTAACCCATACGTGCCAGAAGTTTACTGGCAATTTGTTGGAGCCATCAAAGGAATGGGCGAAGCTTGCACTAAATTTCAAACTCCGGTAACTGGCGGAAACGTAAGTTTTTATAACCAGTCGAGTGATGAAGGACCCGTTTTCCCGACTCCTACTATTGGTATGCTGGGCGTGCTAGACGATGTAAAGACGAAGATGACGCTTGATTTCAAACAAGTAGGTGACTTAATTTATCTTATCGGCGAAAGCCAGAATGATATTGCTTCGTCGCAGTATTTAGCTTCTTACCACAAAATCTCCGCATCGCCAGCCCCTTATTTTAATTTAGATAAGGAGTACGAAATGCACCAAGTGATTAAGCAGTTAATCCGTTCAGAACTTATACAGTCTGCTCACGATGTTGCTGATGGTGGATTGTACGTAGCTCTAGTCGAGTCATCTATGCCAAATGCCCTTGGTTTTGATATCGAATCAGACGAGGAAATTCGTAAAGACGCTTTCCTTTTCGGTGAAGCGCAGGGTAGAGTAGTGGTATCTGTTACACCTGAAAATCAGGAAGCATTTGTGGAATTGATGGCAACTTCGGAGACCGAGTTTTCTTTATTAGGAACGGTCACCCGAGGCGAATTTAAAATTGATGATGAAGATTTCGGTTCAGTGGTTCCGGTGAAAAATGTTTTTGATAACGTGTTGCATAATATTTTGGGAGAGTAATTCCCTAGGCGAAACTTCCCAAAAGTTCTAAACTTTTGGAAGGTGGATTTTAAATAGTTGATTGATTTCCTAATTGTGACTTTAGTTGGAATTATTATCTTGTCTAAATTTAATCTATCCTTAATCACGTAATTATGAAGCCACAATTTAACCCACACGTTTTTTTAATCTTTCTTTGCGTTTTAATCTTTTCTTCATGTAAAAGAAGTGACGCTTCTATCGAGTCAACTACTACCTGGAAACTCGTTAACGGAGCAGATACAATCTCTCTAAAACCCTCTCTTAGTTTTTTAGAACTCAACAGGGGGAAAGAGTTAATTAATGGTTTTATACTTCCAAAGGCTGCTTCGGGGCTTTATACTTATTCGGTTTTTTCGGATAGTATAAAACTTCACAATATGATATCAAGTGATTCAAGAACGTATAATTATTATTTTAAAGTAGCCAATGGCAAACTAACTATTGGGAACTTCTATAAAAAATATAATGGTTTAGGAGATATTTTGGTGTTTAAGAAACTAAATTAAGAATATCCATATTGGCCAATTGTAAACGCTGACATCTTATCCGGTCAGCGTTTTGTATTTTTGGGCGTATGCTCAACATCTCATCCATCCATCACATCGCTATCATCTGTTCCAATTACCCAGTCTCAAAAAAATTCTACACAGAAATACTTGGCCTTGAAATCATCTCCGAACATTATAGAGCAGAAAGAGATTCCTATAAGTTAGATCTTAAAATCGGAGATAGTCAGATTGAACTTTTTTCCTTTCCGAATGCTCCTGCACGACTATCACAACCAGAAGCTCTGGGCCCACGTCACCTCGCTTTTGCAACAGATGATTTAGATAAGGCTATTAACAAATTGGAATCTTACAATATCAACACTGAACCAATGCGGATAGATGAATTAACAGGCAAACGGTTCACCTTTTTTGCCGACCCAGACAAACTTCCGCTTGAACTCTACGAGATCTAATATTTTCCACTTTAAGCAATTTTCCGTTGATCAATCTGGCTGTGCCATGAAAGTAAATACAGATGGCGTTTTGCTTGGTGCATTGCTGTCTGCTCACGAACCGTCCTCTGTTTTGGATATTGGAACCGGATCAGGAGTAATCGCGTTAATGCTGGCACAACGCTATCAGGCTGCACAAATTTATGCAGTTGAAATAGATAATGATGCCGCAAAGACAGCGCAGAAAAATTTTCAAAACTCCATTTTTGCACACCGATTTAAATTGTATCAATCTTCTTTTGAACAATTCTCATCCCACTTTCCAGATAGGAAGTATAATTTAATAGTAAGCAATCCTCCATTTTTTAAAAATGCTTTGCACAATCCAGATCCAAAAAAGGTTATCGCCCGGCATGCGAGTAGTTCACTTTTTGAGGATCTCACAACATTTGTTCAACAGCATCTCAGCCCTTCAGGACAAGCACACTTTATATTGCCTAATGATGTAGCTCTTGAAATTATTGATAGTGCAAATGGAAAGGGATTGTACCTTCAAAAACGCATAGACATTAGTTCATCGCCATCAAAATCTCCTCGCAGAGCCATTATTGCGCTGGGGTTTCAAAGTATTCAAACTATTATCGAGTCCTTTGTTATTTATGAGGCAGAAAAAGTTTATTCAGAAGAATATCGAAAGGCATTGAAAGACTTTCTTACAATATTTTAATCTTTGGCCTTCGTTATACCATTAGATGCAACGCATAGGCCTTATTTCCGACACCCATAGCTTTTTAGACGAAAAGGTGTTTAAGCATTTTGAAAACTGCGACGAGATCTGGCATGCCGGTGATTTCGGCACTTTGGAACTTGCGGACTCGCTATCAGCCTTTAAACCCCTAAAAGGAGTTTATGGGAATATCGACGGCAAGGATATTCGTTCGGTTCATCCAGAGCATAATCGCTTTATGTGTGAGAAGGTAGACGTCTGGATGACTCATATTGGCGGTTACCCTGATAAATATAATCCTAAAATTAAAGCAGAAATTTATTCAAACCCTCCTCAGCTTTTTATTGCAGGCCACTCGCATATCCTTAAAGTGATGTTCGATAAAAAAATTAATTGCCTGCATATAAATCCGGGAGCTGCAGGCAAACATGGCTGGCACAAAGTGCGTACACTGGTAAGATTCTGCATTTGTGAAGAAAAAATTCATACTTTGGAAGTAATTGAATTGGGTAGTAAATAGTAAAACGCAATAAGCTATAGTGTGGCAAAACACTTGGTCAATATTGTTAGAGACAAAGGTCTTTCCTATGCAAACCGAGACCTTTGGCGATTGCTATGAGAAATTGGTATGCGGCTAAATTGTTAATCGGGAAGTTAATAAGCCTGGACCGGCAGATACTAATGGCGATGTAGGAACTCCGTTTACTTATGGGTGCAATCCAATGGCATATATTATTGAGCAGGCGGATGGGCGACTAATGGATTTCAAGGCCTAAAATGTAGAAGTAGAATCCCTAAATTAACGCTGCACTATTTTGCAGAGCAGACTATGGTAATAAAGGCAGAGAAGATGATGGCATTATTCATTGGAGTTAGATCAGTTAAGAAATCGCCTGGTTCCAGAAATAATTAAAGCAAGCCATTGGGCCTACCAGATTCAACTTCAAATACAGAATCAATTGCCAGTTGGTCTTTTTTTTGAGCGGCAGCAACAGCCAGCTGGTCACAGCGTTCGTTTTCAGGGTGCCCGGCGTGACCTTTTATCCACTTAAACTTTACTTTATGAAGCTTATATACCGCCAGGAACCTGATCCATAGATCCTTATTTTTTTTGCCTGCAAAGTTTTTAGCAGCCCATCCAAATACCCATTTTTTTTCAACTGCATCTGCAACATATTTGGAGTCTGTATAAACAATTACCTCTTGTCCGGGCTTATTCAAAGCCTCTAAGCCTACAATCACAGCCAATAGTTCCATTCGGTTATTAGTCGTCTTTCTAAACCCTCCAGACAACTCTTTATAATGCTGTCCGGCTCTGAGAATGGTTCCATAACCACCAGGTCCGGGGTTTCCGCTCGATGCTCCGTCTGTAAATAATTCTATCATTAATATTCAAGTATAAAGATTTTCGTTTAGCCAGGCGATCTAAATCTGCTTATAAAAACTACTTTATTGTCAATCAATGGTTTGATGCATAAAAAAAAACTATTAAACAAATAGTATTGATTTTAGTCGAAAGATTATTATTTTTGTCGCTCTCAATACGGTGGTTGTAGCTCAGTTGGTTAGAGCATTGGTTTGTGGTGCCGAGGGTCGTGGGTTCGAGCCCCATCATCCACCCTTGACGGGGCAAAGTCTTTTTAAAGGTTTTGCCCCGTTTTATTTTTTATCTAATTTGCTGATAATCTGAAAATACAGTGGTACGTCGAGCTTACACTAGCGGTTCGATGTTTAGATTTCAAAAGTCAACTTTTCAGTTAACATCGAACCAATTTCTTCCATTTAATAACAAAGTGTGCTGACGATAGAAATGGCAGAAGGCACGTTGTTTATCAAAAAGTAATAGATCAGGTTGGAGTATATAATGAATTCCCCTAAATAATATTATTTTGCAACAGATACAACTAAAAGACTTTCAAAAAACTAATAATATAAACAAATGCGTATTTCCTCTATCCTTCTGCTTTTAATGTTTTTTTATTCAGGCTTCTGCTTCTCACAACCAATAGATCCTGCAAATTATAAAACATATTCAGGTGCCTGTTTAAGCAGTACCAAGTTCTTCAACCCCGGCACTTTTGAATTTGATGTAAAAGCAAGTGAGGCAAGTGGAACTATATTTTGTGCCTTTCTTACTGACTATGAAATCAACCGGTCAGCGGACCACTTAAAACACGCCGAATTAGGTTTCGAACTGATTGGAGAAAAAATTGACTCCATCTTATGTGTTGCAATTCTTTATGGTGGAAAAAACATTGTTAGGAGATTGCCTTTAGGTTTTAACTCATCAGAAAAGTTTCACCGATATGCCATTGTTCAGGAGGCTAACGCTGTCAAATGGTTGGTTGATGGGAAAACGATCTATCAATTAGATGCTGAACAATCTCAGGAATTACTCAAGCCTATGCGTCTTTATGTAAATTTCAGACCGGCAGTTTCTCACTGTGATACACATTGGGGGTGCATTCGTAGAGCGACATTGCCCACTTTTGCTTCCGTCAAGAATTTTAAATATCTATTAAATACTGATGTAAAAGCGAGTCAGGACTTTCCTTATCCGGTATTTGAAACTGACTTCAATGACAAGTTTAAAAGGTTTAAGACCACCCTCTGGCAGTTTTCATCAATCGATTTAATAAAAGGAAATAAACCAGCTTATCTACTTTCAAATTTCAAATTTGAAAGAAAAGGTTTAAAAATGGTAATTAACAGAAATTAGTCATAGCTGGCAGATTATTAATTTAACTTTCCTAAGTCCAGCTTTGTCTTCCTTCAAAATATTGTTCACCTAACATGTTCGGGTTTTACAACTGAAGCTTTGTTGCCTGAATCGATTTAGCTCGTCGCAAAAAATGGCAGGCCCTGGCCCATAATTCAGATTTATAGCACGGGTTTTAAAACCACTGTTTTTCCTTTGGGAATATCTAATTCCAAAAGTTCATCTCCCTTACTGACGCCATCAAGGGTATAACGGTTTCCTAAACTATGATTTAATTTAATTTTACCGCCTAAGGTGCTTTCTATTTGTATGCGTTCTATCACATTGTCTTTTACCTCTGCAGAAATTAAAAAGCCTCCCTGTGACCTTACGCGTTTGAAGGAAATATTTTTCCAGTTCCAGTGTTTATTAGGAAGAATATTTACTATACCAAATTGGTCTCTTACTAATAGATCGAGTACAGCACTTAGCGCACCAAATCCCGCATCAATTTGCATAATTTCCGAATTTTTCCTTTTGAAAATCTCCTTTGGCCATACCGATTCACTAAAAACACTCATACCAGTATTAGTGGCATGATGAAGAGTACCCCGGCCTTCGTTTACGAAATTCTGTCTCCAATAGTGGAGCAAACTTACTGCAGCTTCAGTACGTCCCGTTCTGCCATGCAACATAGAAGCCCATCCGAAAGACCATCCGGCCCAGGCTCCCATGCCTGAATTAACCCAGCTCCAATAGCTCTTCTCATAAACCTGGCGGTATGGTGGCTTCAGATAATTAACGCTTTCAAAAGGATATATGCTGGCAAGGTGAGAATGGTGTCGATGGCTCTCTGCCAAATCCTGTCCTTCCCACAATCCTATTTTGACTGGCTTATCTGCATTGCTCTCTCCCTCTGCTGATTTTATGATTGAAAAAGGAGGTAAATTCGTTTCTACATAATTCCATCGTTCGTTTACAGGCTCGTTTAATACCAGTGAGGCTTCGGGAAGAATTTGCAATACCTTATGAAAAGCTGCTAATTGGAAGCTAGAGTTTTTACCAATGCCTTCTAGCATATCTCCGTATTCCGGGCTTACCGAGATTGGCAAACTCAATTGCACTTTTCCATCTGTAGCCCTGGTTTCCTCTATCATGGTATTAAACCCTTCGAACGCCCCCTTTAATAAAGGGTAGGTTATCCTTCGGAGTGTTTCCTTATCGCCACTATATAGATAATGTTGCCAAAGCATATAAGCCACCCATGCAGTAGTTGCATGATCTATACTTCCGTTAATATAACCCCCAATTGCCTGCCCCCGGTCATCAACAGCATGTGGAATCAAATAGGCTTTTTTATTAGAGAAAAAGTTTTCGCCATACTTTTGAAATACAGGCATTAACGAATCGATCAGCCTTATCAAAGGATCAAAATGCTCGACTGCATTACTTGCCAGAGCAGGAGTATATATAAGTTGTTCGTTTATATTAAAATGGTAATCACTGCTCCAGGGCGGGAGCGCGTACTCTTCCATAAATGGCCCCTGCAGGGTACATGCTAGGCCGTGGGGTGGCGTACTGCAAGCCTGTTTATAAAGTCCATAATCGGCTATCTCCTGTAATACGGGGTCATCCAGCCTCACTTCACTCACTCTGTTCCAATAAGATTTCCACCAATTCGAATTGGCCAATATCTCGGTTGCAGGATTAAACTTGTTAATTTTTTCACTTACTTCCGCTTTACTCAGATACCCTACAGACGTAGCAATACTTACCCGATTCCCTTTGTTTTCTATCATCATAGATAAGGGAGCATCACTGGGCAAACTTTGCGTAAAGCCACTTCTCTGCAAGCTTGTCCAGGTTTCTGGAGGAAGAATCCCTCTCGCCGTTAAATCCTGTTTATTCAATTCATACATAGGAACCAGAAAAGCTTTCACTTTTCCTTGAAGTTCTGCCGGAAGTTCAACCCATGAAATACTTTTTTGTACTGATTGCTGCAATAAAAGTGTAACGACTTTTTTCTGCGGATTCAACATCCGGATAGAAATTATTCCTTTCTGAAGGTTTACATCGCCCGACTGCAATTTATAATTCTTAGGGAAAGCTATTTTAACGAGCCCCGCACTTAACTGCTGAGGATTTATAGAGAGACCATTATCAGAAGCATTGCTAAATAATCTCTTAAGCGATGCTTCATCCTTCTTTTGAACCAATTTTTTAAACTGCTCGTAATTTACTCTTTCGGTGAAATTATTGCCCCCGCGACGATCCCAAAAACCGGCATGTGCTACTGTGATATGAAGCGTATCTTTACCCCAAACCATTAAACCTTGTCTGCCATTTCCCAGCAACATTCCGGCATGAGTTCGATTTATTGGAAAATCCCATTTTAAGAGCTTGTTTCCTTGCCCTGCAACACTAACAGACAATGTAATGAAAAAAGAAAGAGAGATGAGTCTTGTAAAATTTGTAAATCTCATTTGTATTTTAAATATGTATGTATTGTTCAACCAGACTGTATATGAATAATGGTTTGTTCTGAAATTGTGTCGAATATACTCAGAGTCTTAGAATTATACGTTAAAGTTGTTAAAATGGTTAAATGATTTATGGAGGTTGCTATAAGATATGTCAGATGAAAGGCAGACAACCTATGTATCTGATAACAATATTCTGTTAATCAGAAGGATGATAGTTTAAAGAGCGGTTAGATGTTGTTTTCAGACGGCTAATCCGTGTACCTTGTTAAATATTCGTAAAGGTTGCTCAAGTTATCATAGAAGAGTTTCTACGAATAGAGATGTTTTTTACCCGTATTAATTTCCATGGTGTTGAGTATCAGCTATTCAAAGGCATTTTTTGCAAATGGCATATAAATTGTATTATAGTCATGCCCTCCCAAAGGGCATGTTTTTCATAGGTAGATGTAGGGTCGAATTTCATTATTCGGCCCTTTTTTATTGTTGATATTCTCGATCCTAAGAATAGATGTTCAAACATTTTTTGAAAATAATTTGCAATCAAACAGTTTATATTTATATTTGTAATGCCCTCCCAAAGGGCATGTTTTTCATAGGTAGATGTAGGGTCGAATTTCATTATTCGACCCTTTTTTCTTTCTAACCTTTCCTGTATGATTTTGTTATGATTTAAATGAGAAAAAAGATAGTAGTTGCAGTATCGGGAGCAAGTGGAGCAATTTATACCAAGGTACTGCTGGATAAATTATTACTTCTCAAAGGTACTATTGAAGCAGTTGGCGTGATTATGTCTGATAATGCCAAAGAAGTATGGAAATATGAATTGGAAGAAGATTCTTATTCCAAATATCCTTTTAGCTTTTATTCGAAAACCGATTTTACTGCGCCCTTCGCTTCAGGATCAGCACAATTCGACACCATGATCATTTGCCCTTGTTCGATGGGGACCTTAGGTAGAGTTGCATCGGGTGTTTCGGATGACTTAACGACCAGAGCGGCAGACGTGATCTTGAAGGAGCGAAGAAAGCTCATTATGGTTGTGAGAGAAACCCCGTTCAATTTAATCCATATCAATAACATGAAGGGGGTTACCGAAGCAGGGGGGATAATTTGTCCGGCTAACCCATCATTTTACAGCAGGCCTCAAACAATCGAAGCCGTTGCCGCTACAGTAATCGATCGCGTTTTGGATCTCGCTGGCTTTGAAAGTAAATCTTACCGTTGGGGAGAAGAATCCAACCTTGGTATATAATCCAATTTTCTATCTTTGCAGCTTGATTATGAGCAAGAAAGTTGCATTTTATACATTAGGTTGTAAATTAAACTACTCCGAAACGTCTACTATTGGAAGGCAATTTAATAAAGCCGGTTTTTCGACAGTAGATTTTACTGATTCCCCTGATGTATATCTTATCAATACTTGCTCAGTAACCGATAATGCTGATAAAAAGTGCCGTAAAGTAGTAAAGGAAGCACTTAAATATTCCCCGAATGCTTACATTTTGATTGTTGGCTGCTATGCTCAACTTAAGCCCAAAGAAGTTTCGGAAATACCTGGAGTAGACATGGTATTGGGGGCAGCCGAGAAATTTCAAATAATTGATTATCTCACTGACCTTACGAAAAATCCTAAAGCGTTGGTTTATAATCAGCCTATCGCGGAAGCCAGACAATTTAATGCATCTCATTCATTCGGCGACAGGACCCGTACTTTTTTAAAAGTGCAGGATGGCTGTGATTACTCCTGTACTTTTTGCACAATTCCCCTCGCTCGCGGCTCAAGCAGGAGCGACACCATCGAAAGCGTTGTTCAACAAGCGCATGAAATTGCTTCGTCCGGTGTTAAGGAAATTGTGCTAACGGGAGTCAATATTGGAGATTTTGGAATAAGGGAAGGGAAGCGTGAAGACAAATTCCTGGATTTGGTGAAAGCATTAGATGAAGTTGATGGTATCGAACGGATTCGTATTTCATCTATTGAACCTAATCTACTAAACGATGAAATCATTGAATTTGTGGCCCGATCAAAGCGCTTTGTGCCGCATTTTCATATTCCCCTACAATCAGGATCAAATAAAATTCTATCGCTTATGCGACGTCGCTACAAGCGAGAATTGTATGTAGAACGAGTTTCAAAGATTAAAGCGTTAATGCCCGATTGCTGTATAGGAGTAGATGTTATTGTTGGTTTCCCCGGAGAAACGAGGGAAGACTTTATCGATACTTATAGTTTCCTTAATGATCTGAACATATCCTATTTGCATGTATTCACTTACTCCGAACGCGAAAATACTGCTGCCGCAGAAATGAGTGGCTCTGTACCAGGTTCTCAAAGAGCAGATAGAAGTAAAATGCTCCATATTCTTTCAGACAAAAAGCGAAGAGCATTCTACGAAACACAGCTAGGTAAACATAGCACGGTGTTGTTCGAAGGCGACCAGAAAGACGGCTTAATGCATGGCTTTACTACAAATTATGTCAAAGTAGAAACTAAATACGATCCGGTTTTAGTCAATGAGCTTAAACTCGTTAAACTTGAAAATATCGGTTTGCAAGGCGAAGTGACCATTTCTGAGCCAGCGGAAGTACTGGTTCATTAATTCTGTTTTTTCCGAACATCCCATTATCTTTGGCCATGTTTCCATCTTTATCTCATCTCATTGAATATTTAACAGGCGTTAATATTCCTCTTCCTATACAAACCTTTGGCTTTTTTGTGGCATTGGCATTTGTTGCGGCTTACATTGCCTTTTCAAAAGAGTTGCAGCGGAAGGAAAAGGAAGGTCTTATCCATCCATTTAAGACCAAGGTTACTTACGGCGAAGCACCTGCCGTTTCCGAAATTATTTTCAATGGCTTTTTGGGATTTCTAATAGGATATAAATTGCTTTATGCAGTACTGAATTACAGCGCATTTGTTGACAATCCTCAATTATTCATTCTTTCTACAAATGGAAATTTTCTCGGTGGAATTATTGCAGCAGGAATATTTGCTTATCTCGCTTACGCAGATAAAAAGAAACAACAACTTCCTCAACCTAAAGTAGTCGAAGAGACCGTTCATCCCTATCAATTAATGAGTAGTATTGTCGTTTGGGCTGCAGTAGGCGGATTTATAGGTGCCAAAATTTTTCATAATCTCGAATATATCGATCAGTTTATGGAAGACCCTATCGGGGGATTACTTTCGTTTAGCGGTTTAACTTTCTATGGCGGATTGATTTGTGGAGGTGCAGCTGTAATTTATGTAGCATATAAAAATGGTATCAGACCTGCTCACATGTTTGATGTAGGTGGCCCGGGTATCATGATTGGATATGCTGTTGGCCGGTTAGGTTGCCATATGTCTGGAGATGGCGATTGGGGAATCGATAATCTGGCGCCGAAGCCATCCTGGTTAAGTTGGGCACCAGATTGGGTTTGGTCTTTTAAATATCCGCACAATGTTATTAGCGAAGGAGTTCCGATACAGGGATGTGTAGGTAAGTTCTGCGCAGAGCTTCCGAATCCGGTTTATCCAACGGCTTTATATGAAGTTATTGCCGGTTTTATACTTTTTGCGTTTATGTGGTCTATCCGTAAAAAAGTTAAACCTGCCGGGATGATGTTCTCTATTTACCTCATACTTGCGGGCATAGAGCGTTATCTGATAGAAAAGATTCGTGTAAACTCTGAGTATCATGCTTTTGGTTTGGACTTCACTCAGGCAGAACTAATTTCTGTTATTATGGTTATTGCAGGTATTGCCGGAATTATCTGGTCTATCGATAATCACAAAAAAGAACACACCATAGTAGCATGAATTTAGAAGTTTTAACAAAAGAGGTTATTACCTTAGCAAAGGAAGTTGGATCTTTTCTTAAAGAAGAAAGGAAGAAGTTTAAACTAAGCGATATTGAGTATAAAGGGCATAGTAACCTGGTTTCTTACGTAGATAAGGCTGCCGAAGAAAAAATTGTAAAACGATTACTTGAGCTTCTGCCAGAAGCCGGTTTTATTACTGAAGAAGAAACTATTAATAAAACAGGGGAATTTTATAACTGGATTGTTGATCCCTTAGATGGAACAACCAACTTTATACATGGTTTACCGCTTTATTCTGTAAGCATCGCGTTAGAGCAAAATAAGGAACTCGTACTAGGAGTAGTGTTCGAGGTTAATCTGGACGAGTGCTTTTACGCCTGGAAGGATGGTGGTGCTTACGTTAATGGCGAATCCATTAGTGTTTCTCCTCATAGTCAATTATCAGATACTTTAATCGCCACTGGTTTCCCTTATTTCAATTTCGAAAAAGAAACACAATACCTGAATATAGTACGCGAACTCATGCAACAATGCCACGGTGTAAGGCGTATGGGTTCGGCTGCGGTTGACATGGCTTATGTGGCTTGCGGAAGGTTCGACGCTTATTTTGAGTATAATATTAATCTGTATGACATTGCTGCCGGTGCAGTTATCGTAAGAGAAGCAGGCGGATCTGCTTTTAACTTTTCAGGTGGGGATGAATTTTATCATTCAAAGGAAATGATTGCTTCGAATGGTAAGGTGGGTGAGGCGATGAAAGCCGTGGTGCAAAAGCATTTTTATAGGTAGAGCCTCACCCCAGCCCTCTCCAAAGAAGAGGGAGTAAAAATAGTTATCGCCAAAAAGTTTCAACCTCTCCGTAGGAGTAACCACTGGTTCCCCCCTCTCCTTTTGGAGAGGGGACGGGGGTGAGGCTATTCAAAAATACAAAGCCCCGCCACAAACTCTTTTCCACCATCAGTAACCCAGGAATCTAGTTGCGACGGGTCTTTCATCTGCTGGCCCCTAAAACGTGGCACAACAACGTACCCACATTTTATCTGGCTTAATGAAGACATATCACTCCACAATTTTTCTATCTGTGCTACTGGATAGATATCTTCCTGCCCATGGCCCCAACGATATTTTACGTCCTTAATAGTAACATAAGTGGGAATTCTTTGTGCTAAACTCCGCACCGCTTTAGATAAATAAACTTCATCACCTTTTTGAAGGTCGTCTCTTGTGAGTCCGAAAAGTTCTAGAAGCGGGTCAATCTGTATCCATGTGGTCATGGAGTTATAATAGCTTAGGTTGAGCTCATCCTCTTCACGTGGTTGTGCTAAACCTTCCATTAGCCTTACTTGACCATTAACCCTCGCCAGACCGCCCCCCTGATCTTCAATACGACGTGGTATCACTTCAAAAGTAAGTACGTTACCCGATTCAAGATGATAAGCCAAAGGAATTGGATCTACATCTGCGCCAAGCGTATCTATATTGTGCAGCATGATTGTTTGAAGCTGCGGTTGCTCTCTTAATAATTTAGCCAGCGTACCATTTCGTAACAAGTTAGAAACCTCATACCAATGCCCTAGCGGCGAAAATCGCTGCGCTGCAATGTTGTCGGTATAATCGGTGCCTTCGCCCTTTGTCTTTGCCCAAGAAATCATACTCGCTCTTACAGAATCACGAACTTTTTGCTTGTTTTCATCCAGCATTTCTTGCGGCATATCTTCCCACATAAAGCGTAAGTCGCGTTCTGTTGGCACATAACGTTGACCTATAGAGCGCCCTTCGGATAAATATACCTTTCCTGCATATCCAAGATTCTGGGTCTGTTCAAGCTTTTTCTGAATCGGTTTATGGGTCAGATAACTAGTGGCTACGAGGTGAGGTATTTCAGCCTGATAAACCTGAGACGCTTTCCGTGTTTTAGCCAAATGAATTTCCAGGAAACTGCGATGAGTTCCTTCATAGATCACAAATGGATTTAGCGCTTTGATAACGCCTGCTCCTTTGGTCCAGCGGCTGCCTACTCCGGCCGCGAGGCTCATTACAGCAACCTTGCCGCCTTTTATTGCTTGTTCACCAATTTGAGCTGAATCGTTTAGATCTTCATAAAACGCAGTATCTCCCGACTTTACATCTTCGATAATTGTTTCAATTGGCAAACGGTTATGATACAAGCTGATCTGACCTTTTTGCAATTGCTCCCTTATCTCTTCATGCTGGATATAATCAAAGCCGTTTTCTTTCTTAATGCTTGCCGCCTTTTCGTCCTCAGTGCTGCGGTTTCCCTGAGATGAAGGATCAGAAACTTTAAATAAATTGCTAATGATTGTGCGAAGCAGGGGATAAGCAAGATTGTTCTTTTCGCAATAGGTTGTAAAATAATCGATCTCTGCCCTTCGAATATAAGGAATACTAGAAGGCTCTTTCCGTACAAGTTCGGAAACATGAATAGCATAATATGATTCTGGCATTAAGGCTTCATTTCCATGAAGCAATGCCGACCAGCTTCCTCTGTTATTGATACTCCAATTGTAAACTACCGGCTGCATAGCAAATGGCAGCGAATCTGAGAGTTCATTTTTGGTAGTTTGTAAAATATCAAGTACCCGAAGTTTATAATCCTGGTAATTCCTAGGGTCGACAAACATACCCATACCACCGCCAGACATGCCACCAAGCATCAAAAAGCCGTAATAGTTTTCGCCAAATTCCTTTTTCGCTTTTGCGATGATTTGTTCTGTGAAATATGTTGATGCCCAGGGTATAATTGTCTTAATCGGATACTCCCAGTTACGTGCTGTATTTTGAGCCAGTTTTTTTATATCGCCTTCTTTTATTGCATCAAGGATGTTATCAAATATTTCATTCGTTTGCTGGCGTGCTTGCCACTCTTTATCACCACGAAGTAAATATTTCTCCGTAACCATTTCCAGAATTGGCCCTACATTCGACGCCATACCTCCATGCATCAGCACCAGAGAATTCATGATTTTTTCAGCCATATCCTGGCCCACATCATCGCCCTCTAAAATTCTATGCTTCGGTAGAAGCGTTCCTTTACTTATACCAAATTCAGGATCACCCTCCTGAGCAAATGTGCCTTGTATTGCCTTAATTCCAGGCCAAACTCCACCGGAATCCTGCCATCCACCACCGGAACCACCGATCCATTCGCCTAAGATTGCTCTTGAAGCTACAAGCCGACGTTCACTTTCATGTAAACCGCCTTCGAGATTTTGTGTCTGGCCGGTTGCCCGCATTAGTAAACTGATAATAGAGCCTAATAGATTTGTGGATACCGCAAAACGTGATCCTTTTGGAATATCATTCACCCGTGTTACAAGCTCAACACCCATGCCCGGTGCAACAATGCGCGACAGTATCTGAGGAAGCGATTGATTAGTGCCTTCAAACGATGGGGGAATTAATCCGGAAGCAATAATCCCGGCTTTTACCAAGCCTAAATAATCGTTTCCGAAATTGAACAGGTCAGAAAGTTCGTAGATATCTTTGGTGGTGTTTAGATCGATACTTGTAACACGAATCACCGGTTCGGAAATTACCCTAAAATAACTGTGTAAAGGAGGATTAATATCTTTATCGCGACCAAAGACTCCCAAATCAATCGAAAGATTGATAACTCGTGCACCTTCTGGATAATCCATTCCGAGGAAGAAAATATCAGACCAGCCGCTATGCGTAAGATCCATTCGCACCGAAGTGTTTTCGTGAAGTACAGGGAAAAACAGGCTATCATCCTTCTTCTTAATTAATTGTGGATGAATTTGAATAGGATGTTCCTCCTGATGTCCCACACGGAACATCCACTGGTTCCCTTTGCTTGAGCGAACACTTTTACGAACCTGATCGGCTAGGATTTGAAATGAAAGCTGATGATATGCTTCTGCGAGTCCGCTAAATAAAGTAGCACTTGGCCCTTTGGTTACAAGCTCGGCTAAAAAAATGCCTATAGCATGCTCAAACCGGCGCGATAATAAATTCTCAAAGCCGCTATAGGGTATTTTACCTGCTGCAGGAATGTCTGTTGATTTTATCAAAAAGAAACGGAAACCTGCGTACAGAAATAAAATCGCCCTTACCTTATCGTATAAGTTTGGTGTTGTTTTACGATACTGCTCTAGTTCAAGCAGTTCTTTTAAAAGACTTTTAGTATTATATGATTTACAAATTTCATAAAACGAACGGTTTCGTTTCTCGGGCTCTGTGGAAGTTATTGTTTCTATAAAGGGATTCATGAAGCATTCTTTTGGTAAGAGAAAAGAAGAGTTAGAGACACCTATTTAAGTGTGCGGGTATTTGCCTCAGCAAGTGCCTCCACTATGGTGGTAAGCGTCTCATCATGTGCTTCGCCGGCCAACCCAATTGCTATTTGAGCCCTTAATAATCCATTTTTACGACTAAGGTCATATCGGTTTCCTTTAATTTCGAGCGCAAGATATTTGTTTTTTTGCGCTAATTCCTGTAAAGCGGGGGTAAGTAATATGTTCGAACTGTTATTTGTAAGGTGTTTTTCAAGAATTGCGAATATTTCAGAAGTAAAGACGTGCATCCCAAAGAAGCATAAATAATAACCAACGCGCATACCTGGCGTAAGTAATTCCAGTTCAGCAACGCTTAACGATGGTTTTTCAATAATTTTCTCGATTTCGTAAACGCCGGAACGGTTATGTACCTGTTTGCCTGTAAGTGTTCCATAACGTCCAATTTGGTATTCGATAGTTGGATTAACAGCCGATACTGAACAGTTTTCTGAAGATGCCAGTTCGATTAATTGTGAAGCGCATCTTTGTTGACCCGTATTCGAAACGTACAAGTAATCTCCCAGAAGTAATAGAAAAGGTTCCTGGTTAGTAAATTCTTTTGCAAGATAAACAGCGTGGCCATAACCTAAAGGCTCTTTTTGCTCAATGAAAGCAGTGCTTGATAAAAGGTAATCTATTCCTTCCGCTTCTTTTGTAGCCCAATCAATACCTTTGAAAGATTGAACTAGATTATTGCGTAGCGCAGTAAAAGAGCTTACATACCTTTCGCTATCGCCTGGAGCACATATCACACATAACTCTTCAATTCCACTGGAAAAAGCTTCTTCAGCAATGATTTGAATAACTGGTTTATGTAATCCGTCTGCATCTACCACAGGTAACATTGCTTTTTGTATAGTATCTGCTACCGGGTATAATCTTTGTCCTTGAGCGGCGGCGGTAATTACTGCTTTTTTTACTTTCATTGAGAATGTATTTCGTTTTTATAGCTATTTGAACTTTGACAAGCTACTCATTACGTTGACACGCTTGTTAAGGGTTCATTAAATTATGTGATACTGACAAATATAGGTTTTGTAAGGTTAATTAATAAAACCTAAATGTATTATGAGTATTTCTTCATATCATCAATTTCCTTAACAAACTTTTATTGAAAGAGTTCATGAACTGAAAATATAATATCTATATCCCAAAGAGCCGGAGATTTTGGCCAGGGGTAAATCAGATGGAGAGGAGGGGATTAAAGATTAGAAAATCTTAATCAGGGTAATTAAGAATAAAAAGCCATCCGAACACAAAGTTCGGATGGCTTTTTATTACATTGCTTCAGAAACCACTTCCTGAACTTCAGGAACCATTCTTTTTAGCAGACTTTCAATACCTGCTTTTAAGGTGAAAGTTGACGAAGGACAACCACTGCAAGAACCTCTCAGCTCTACCGTCACCACTCCGTCTTCAAACGATTTATAACTTATCGCACCACCATCCTGTTCTACAGCCGGGCGTACATAATCATGCAAAATCTGCTGGATTTTTATTTCCTGCTCTGTTCCTTCGAAAGCCGGAGCTTCTTCGGAGTTGGCAACTTCCTGAATCTTTAGCTCAGATTCAACGGCGCCTTTAACAAACTCTTTTAACATGGGTTCGATATCAACCCAATCGGCATCCTCCGTTTTAGTGATTGTTACGAAGTTGCTTGCAAAAAACACGCCGTTAACAAAATTGAACTTGTACAATTCTTTGGCAAACGGAGATGACTCTGCACTTTCTTTGGTCGCATAATCGGCACTTCCATTTAATAAGAGCTTATTCACCAGAAACTTCATGGTAGCCGGATTCGGCGTTGTTTCTGTATATACGTTTATATTACTTGCCATAGTAGCCATATTCTGATCTTTACGAAAACAAATTTACTTATTTTCTTAGCAGTTAATTTCCAATTGAGGCCTTTTTACGTCAGCATGACTGCTTCAAATGATCCCGGTATAAGAGGATGGAGTGATTTTTTTTATCTCCTCTTTTACAACATCCGAAACATCCAATGTGTTTACAAATTCCGAAATCGTGGCAGCACTTATCTTCTGATTAGTCCGTGTTAACTCCTTTAAAGCTTCGTACGGATTAGGATAGGCTTCACGACGCAATATAGTTTGGATGGCTTCGGCAACTACTGCCCAGTTATCTTCAAGATCTTGCGCTATTACAGGTTCGTTAAGTAATAGCTTTGCTAAACCTCTTTGGGTCGATTTAATCGCAATCAAGGTGTGTGCCACCGGAACGCCGATGTTTCTTAAAACAGTAGAATCCGTTAAATCGCGTTGCAGTCTTGAAACCGGAAGCTTTGCCGCCAGGTGTTCGAACATCGCATTAGCTAAGCCAATGTTGCCTTCTGAATTTTCGAAATCGATCGGATTTACCTTATGCGGCATAGCTGATGAACCCACTTCGCCTGCTTTAATTTTTTGACGGAAATAGTTCATTGAAATGTAGGTCCACATATCCCTGTCAAGGTCGAGGATAATGTTGTTGATTCTTTTTAAAGCATCGCATTGAGCAGCAAAATTATCGTAATGCTCAATTTGGGTAGTGTACTGGGAACGGTTCAAGCCAAGTCTATTATCCACAAAGTTATTGGCGAAAGCTGTCCAGTCAATTTGCGGATAGGCTACTGTGTGTGCGTTAAAGTTTCCCGTCGCACCCCCAAATTTAGCCGAATATGGGATATTATTAAATTGAACCAACTGTGCTTCAAGGCGTTCTACATAAACCTTAATTTCCTTCCCTAAACGGGTAGGGGAGGCCGGCTGCCCATGCGTACGCGCCAGCATGGCGATTGATTCCCACTCGTTTGCCCGTGTTTTTAAATTTTCAATTAACTCGGCTATTGCCGGAAGATAAACCTCTTGAACAGCCAGTTTAAATGAATGTGGAATAGAGGTATTATTAATATCCTGCGAAGTAAGTCCGAAGTGAATAAACTCCTTAAATTCTCCAAGATTTAGTTTATCGAATTCTTCCTTGATAAAGTATTCTACAGCTTTAACATCATGGTTAGTGATGCCTTCAATATCCTTTATCCGTTGTGCATGCTGCTCCGTAAAGTCCTCGTATATAGCCCTTAGGGCCTGATATTTATCTTTGGAAAAATCCTTCAACTGTGGAAGCGGCAGTTCACAAAGCGCAATAAAATATTCTATTTCAACATAAACCCTGTATTCTATTAATGCTGCTTCAGAAAAATAGGCTGCCAATGCCCCGGTGGTTTTGCGGTAGCGACCGTCGATTGGAGAAATAGCGTTTAACGAAGATAAGCTCATGATTAAAAATTTGGCGCAATTTACATTTTTACACTTTACCGTAATGCGGAATTTATTTAAGTTAAATTTACAATTTGGAAACTTTGTTATGTGAAATAGTTTCCATAGTTTTGGCCGTGTATTATGGAAGAGTTAAATGGAGCTAAGGGAAAGAATATTAACAGGGGCAGATGAGCTGTTTTGTAAGTTCGGTGTAAAGCGAATTACAATGGACGACGTGGCTAAGCAATTAGGGATGTCGAAAAAAACCATTTACCTGCATTTTAAAGACAAAAATGAATTGGTTTATGTGCTGATTCAAAATATGCTTGAGGCACAGATGAAAGTGATGGATGCACAAAGCGCTATTGCCGCCAATGCAGTACAAGAAGTTTTTTTTGTTGTAACACATTTGCAGGATATGCTCTCTAAAATGAACCCGATGATTTTCTATGATTTGCAGAAATATCATCCGGAAGTGTGGACCTTGTTTAAAAACTTCAGATACTCATATATGAAGGAGTGTTTGATGAAGAATTTAAACTGGGGAGTTAAAGAGGGCCTTTTCAGGGATAATTTGAATTTCGAAATTATCGCCACCATGAGGATTGAACAGTGTGATATGGTATTTAATCAGATTGTTTTTCCGCCTGGAAAATACATGATTTCTGATGTGCTGACAGAGATAACCGAGCATTATCTCTATGGCTTATGCACTTTAAAAGGACATAAATTAATTAATAAATACAAACAAATAACAGAAGAATAAAAATATGAGATTTACCTTATCCATACTAATCATTCTTGGCTCAATCGTAGTAAGAGCGCAGGAGATAGTCCCGGCAGAAAGAACCTTCCGCTTTAATCTCCAGGAATGTTTAGAGTACGCTTATAAAAACAATGATTCTCTGAAGAATGCGCAACTTGATATTCAGAGTGCGAAATATAGAGTAAAAGAGACTGTAGGAATTGGGTTGCCGCAGGTGAATGCAACGGCTAGTTTTCAGGATTATATTAAGGTGCCAAAGATTCCTTTTCCAAATTTCGGATTTCTATTACAAGACATTCTCTTTCAACAGAATGTACAAACTTCTTCGGGAACTGTTAAAGCGCCAGAAGGTAGCCCAACCACCTTATTTGGTTTTCAACAGAAATACAATGCCAACTACGGCATAAGTATCAATCAATTATTATTTAGCGGAACCTATCTTGTTGGTCTTAAAGCATCAAGAACCTATAAAGAACTTAGCGAGAAGAGCTTTATCCGCACTAAAATTGCCA
>DASWMZ010000167.1:0-59121 GCA_036399495.1 Pedobacter sp. | reverse complement strand
TAAAACAAAATATTCCTATAATTTTATCCCCGGTGAGCATCTCGTGAATTATTTAAGTGTCGTTACTCAAATTTATTCTTTGATGCTCACTTCTTATAGCTTTTTATCTAGCAACTTGGATTAATTAGTTAAACGAGCAATAAAATATAATCAGGCACCGTAATCGCTACATAGACAACCCCACTATATCTGTAGAGTCAGCAATTTTTGGTTCTTCATTGTTGTTAACGTCTGTTTTTCCTTCTAAAAGCACTAATTGCATTTGGATTAATTCTTGAACGTCCCGTTTTATCCTCTGGTAGCTCTCTTGTATATCTTCGGCTGAAACCATCTTTATAACTGGAATTGATTTATTACTCTCTTCCTCTTTTTTAATAGCCTCATGGTCATTTTGAATTTCACTATGAAATACCTTAAGCTTGATTTTCTGTTCAGGATTATCCGCTACAATGCCTACAAATTCTCCTGAGGACAGTGATGCTATTTTTGCAGCAGGGATAGCGTAGTCTAATTGAGTAGATTGAGTTGTTGAAATATCTGAACTGTTTATACTCCGGCTCTCCCTGTCTTGCATGATTTTACCGAATGTTTCAGAAAGCTTTCTGGCCGTATCGCCTGTAACCTGTCCGCTAATAATGTTCCCGACTATTCCAGCTATGACATCTGCTTGTTCAGCTCCGTAGTCCTTCTTCAATTGACTGAAATCTTGCACCGCTAAAGTAGTAGCAACCTTATTGCTTCTAGCTGTGGCTATCAGGCTGTCAATATTATTAAAGAAAATGGTTGGAAACTCGTCAAATACAAGACTGCTTTTTAGTTGCCCCTTACGATTCACCAGCTTAATCATCCGCGAGATATAAAGTGAAAGCACCGCGCCGTATACCTGTAACTTCTTCGGATTATTTCCAACACATACAATTTTAGGATCATCAGGATTATTGACATCCAATGTGAAGTCATTGCCTGATAGCACATAATAAAGCTGGGGAGATGAAAGCCTTGCCAATCCTATTTTTGCAGATGCTATCTGCCCTTCTAATTGTTCTTTTGCCTTATTCTGGAACGCTGAAATAAATGGGTTTATAAGCACCTTAATTTCCTCTTCCTGTTGTAACACGGCAAAGAGCGGGTCATAATCAGCCTGCATTAGCTCTATTACATGAGGGAGTGTGCAATACTTGCCATTTTCATATTTACGCAAATACCAAATTATTGCGGTTAAAAAGTTGATGGGCGATTCTACGAAGAAATCACCTTGCTTCTTTATCCAGTCCCTGTTTAGCCCGAGCATAATGGTACGGCTTGCTTCAGTGGCATCAGTGATATCTTCCATACCTTGCGGATCAAGCGGATTGCATCTGTGTGTCCGGTTAAGGTCGTCAAAGTTTATAACATAAAATGAGGGTGGTACTTTATAATTCTTCTGGAATTTTAACAGCTTATTATAAGCTATCTTACTTAGATCGTCATACTTAAAGTCATACAAAAACATTGAAAACCCCTTTCGCATATGCTGATCAATGATATGCCTGATTATGAAATATGATTTTCCCGCTCCTGGAGTTCCTGCCACCAAAAGCCCTCTGAACGGATTTATGAAATTTATCCAGCTATCCCGAACCTTGTCTTTTAACCTGTACTTAGCGGGGAGATTTATAGAGTATTCATTTTCTAAACGCCTCTCTTCCTGCGGAAAGGTTTCATTCAGGTTATTGAATATATCGTTATTCAGACTATTTTTAATCAATCGGGAAAGCAAGGTTCCTCCTGTTAAGATTAAGAGGTAGCCAGTTACTGTGACAGCAATATAGAAACCTGCGATTAAGCGCACTTGAGCGCTGATATAAAAGCAGAAGGTGCTGGCAAAGTATAAAAGGATTCCAATGCTCAGATAAACAACGATTGCCTTTTTCTGAATTTTCTCGTCCTTCTTGCCTTTAACCCCTAAAAGGGAGATAACCAGGAAAAGTAATGAGGCAATCTTAGGCTTCAACAGGGTATCAAATAGTCCTGTCTTGGAAATATTAGCGATAATTCTGTCTGTTATATCTGCTGTCCAATCCCAGTATTTAAATGCCTGATAGCAGCATAGATACAAATGTATGCACAAAATCACTATGCTTATAAACCTTGTAAAATCAATGATTTTACGCAATCCTTGTGTGTCTTCGCCTGTATTCATGGTAGTAGATTATAATGTTCGTCCTTTTCTTCGTCGTTTTTTCTTTTTTGGAACTGATGAACCGAAATCAGTCTGTGGCTTTCCTAATAGCCCTTCCAGATAATTAGTCTCATTCACTGGTTTGAGGTAAGATTTTGATTGGTGTTCAATTGGCTGCTTGATAGATATTTTAGGAGCAGGCAGAGGTGATAAGTAAGTTTTTAGTTTATCTGATGTACTAAATCGGTCTGTAAGCTGCTTTGCACTGTAAGCCTTACCTAATGTGCTTCCATTGAATACGCTCTTGCTTTGATGATCAATAAACGTAGTCCCATAGATAAAGCCCTGCTCGTTCCTCCTGAGTATTACATCTACCCCAGTTTTCTTTAATTCAGTAAGAAAGGTATGCATGGTAATGGCACTGTACCGATTCAGAACTTTATCAATCTTATTCTTTACAGCCTCCTGATAAGGTTTTCGCTTTTCTTTATTCCTCTCAAACAGTTTTTCAAGGTTGTTCAATATCGGCTTGTTGTAAAATTCACTTGCTTTAATCGGAACACCGGCCTTATCGCCTTTTCTGTCCTGTATTGAATAGATCAGTCCTTTATTTTTGAACATGTCCGATTCTTCATGGCCGCGGTCGGCAATGACGTTGAACAAGCCTAATACAGCGTTCAATTCTGGCAAAGAGGTAAATAAATAGTTATTTATAACAGCGGTTACTACTTGCCCTATAGCTCGTTTGGTTGGGATATGGCCGTACTGAATAGTCTTAAGATGAATGGGAGCAGTAAGCGGCGACAGGTTGTATTTCTTCTGTTGGGCAACTACAAGATCAAATTCCTTTTCTATTTTTTTCCTTACTGGCTCTGAAAGGATTCGCCCTATGTTATGAAGGTTTATAGATTCACCGTTTCTCCGAATACTTGTGGTTGCGATATGTACATGCTGATGGGCTGAATCGTTGTGGCGATAAACAAGATAAGGCTGCTCACCAAAACCAATCCCTTCCATATACGACATGGCTATCTGCTGCATTTTTTCATTACTGATCTTCTCGGAAGCATCAAAATTTAGCGTGATGTGCAGGGCATTTGTTTTAACGCTTGGTTTTAGTACCGTAAGGTGGTTAAAGCGATTCACTTTATTTTGTAAGCTTAACTTTTCAATATCAGAAGCAAAGCCGCTTGCCATAATTAATTGAGCTTGCCCTTCCGATACTTTGGTTTCATTGTAGCGTAAGATGCCCCTGATGCTTTTACCCGTCACGATTTTTGCAACCATTTTTCAGCAAGTTCTGATATAATCGTTAGAAGCCGTTCTATCCGTAAGTCTACCTCCTTATACTGATCTGCTGCCTTCAGGGCAAAGAATGCCCTATGCGTTTCAGTCTTGTCCTGGTTGAAACTTCTTGTAATCTGATTAATATTAACTCCAATTGCCCGAAGCTCTTTACGGATTAAAGCCATCTCTTCCATTGAGGCATTCATGGAGATGTCCTGATAAAATATTTTAATCTTTTTGTTAGTCAGGATATTCCGAACAACTTGACCAATAGTTTTATAATCACTTTTCTTGCGAAGTTTATCTAGCCTGTCAAATTCAGATGATGTAACCCGTACGATTATGGGATGGCTAAGCAGATTATCCTGATTTTCGTTTTTCTTTCGTGGCATTTCTATCACTTTAAAAACGTTTCCAGACTTCGCGAGTTCCGAGCGAAGTCCCCGGCCTCAAGGACGGGCAAAGATATTTCCGTATACGGAAATACATCTTTGCTGGGCACCCGCGTGACCCATACTGCTCCCTGAACGAACCGTCTTTTGGACGTTTATTAATCTTTTAAATAGTGTCTTACTTGAGCACTAGTTCAATTTCATAGCATAAAGCAGGCAGATATTCAATGAGAAATACTTCCTGATTTTTCCTGTCTGGTATAAAAAAATGAGTTTCATAATCTTTATTTTTCTTATAGTAAAGCTGGGCAGATAGTAGGTCAAAACTTAACCACTTTTCGGTAGTACCGAACATTTTTTTCTGCAACAATGATTAGGGGGGCGAGGTTATTAGGATAATTAATAACTAAATAACTAAAATGGAAGCTTTAAAATTCTTATTGCCACTTCTTCCTAAGAGTGAAAATAGTGGCATGTTCGTAGTATTGGCGGCGATGTTCTATGCTTATATTAAGCACTTTTTACCACATGCAGCAGAAAGTGCTTTAAAGAAAGCATCTCCTTTTAACAGGACAATTTGTGAAAGTAATTACGAATGGGCTATGACATGTAAGAAGCTTGCAGGACCTGGGTTAGTAATACTTGCAGGCTTGCTTTATATTCTTTCTCAGGCACTGACTGCAATACGAACCATTATTGACTTATCATAGCAATACATATGATCAGAATCAAAAAAATTAATTTCATGCCTAATGTACTTAGCCAGCTGATACATATAAAACATGATTAGTAATTAAGCATTCTTGTTAAGTTCTGCATATTAAATTGTAAAGTCTGTTGAGATAAGTAAATCTCTCACAGGCACATGCTCTAGCCCTATTTGGCAATATAATTTTCTCGGTAGTACCGAGCTTTACTTAAATATAATTTGGCATTCTGTGGAAAATTGTTTCTGAAGGAGGCTTTATATGGAACACCTGCCCATTGCAAAAAGAAACATTACACCCGAAAAAGCTAAACAAATACTTGAAAAACATGGTACCATAATCACTTTGGAAGAAGGGAAAATAATGTTGGATGTGATGTACAAATTGGGTAAATTGTGTGTACAACAACTACTAAAAAGCCACAAGAGCCATGAAAATCGCTGATTTATATATAAGGGTAAGCACAGATGAACAAGCTGATACAGGCTTCTCACAGAGAGATCAAGAAGAGCGCTTACGAAAGTATTGCGATATCAATTCCATTAAGACGAGGCGTATTATTTTTGAAGATCACTCCGCTAAAACTTTCAATCGGCCCGAATGGACAAAACTGCTCACTGAACTAAAAAAACAAAAAAAGGAAAGTACAGACCTAATACTTTTCACGAAATGGGATAGGTTTAGCCGAAATGCCGGCGACGCTTACCAAATGATTAATACTCTTCGAAAGTTAGGAATAGAACCCCAAGCAGTTGAACAGCCCCTGGATCTTGCAATTCCTGAGAATAAAATAATGCTGGCCTTTTACCTTGCTGCACCTGAAGTAGAAAATGATAGACGGGCATTGAATGTCATTTACGGTATGAGGAGAGCCCGAAAGGAAGGTAGATGGATGGGAATGGCCTTACCAGGATACGTAAATAAGACTAATGAGCAGGGGCAGAAATACATAGCAATCTCCGAACCGCAAGCATCCCATATGAAATGGGCATTCGAGCAAATTGCGCAAGGAATTTATGCAACGGAGCAAATATGGTCTATGGCAAGAGCCAAAGGTCTTAAATGCAGTCGAAATAGCTTCTGGGCTGCTATTAGAAACCCCTGCTATTGCGGGAAGGTAATAGTGCCCAAATTTAAAGATGAAGAAATGTTTGTGGTCCAGGGACAACATGAACCCTTAATATCTGAGAGGCTATTTTCCGATGTTCAGGATGTATTAGATGGACGGAAGAAGATATTTAATACTAAAATTGTTTCGCACGACAATTTGCCCTTAAGGGGATACTTACAATGCACGAAATGCAATAGGCTCCTTACAGGCAGTGCATCAAAGGGGAGAAACGGCTATCATTACTATTATCACTGCAGATCTGCTTGCGGGGTTCGATTCTCCGCCAATGCAGTTAATGGCTATTTTCTGAAAGAGCTTAAAAAGTTCGTTCCGAAGCCAGGTATAGCAGAACTATATAAGGAAATAATAACTGATGTATATAAAGACGAAACGAAGTTCTATCAAAATGAGCGAAAAAAATACATTTCAGAATTGACCGAACAAAGCAATAAAATTACTAAAGCCAGGGAACTACTCTTAACTGATGCAATCGATTCAAACGATTTCAAGATAATTAAGACTGAATGCGAATCTAAAATCGAAAAAATTGAAGCAAAATTAAAAGATTTTAGTAAGGAATCTTCCAAAAACCTTGATGTAGAAAGCATCCTCGAAAAAGCTATTCATAACCTCGAAAACCTTGTTTACATATATGAAAATGGCAATATTGAGGAAAAGCGTATGATCATCGGTTCGACCTATGCCGAAAAATGGACTTTCGACGGAACAGGACATCGAACCGCAAAAGTCAACTCTGCAATGGAACTTATCTACTTGTTTAACAAACAGTTAGAGCAAAAAAAAGCCGGAGTAAAATCGAAAAATTCGATTTACTCCGGCAAGGTACCCAGCGCCGGGGTATTTTAACCGCTATAACCAGTTAAAAACTAAACACTTACTAACAAGCCCGGAGTGAAGCCCGTATTTAGCCGGCCTTTTTCTCCTCCTTGCTTTTATCCAATTCTCTTTTTAATCGGATAATGTCTTCCAATGCAGCGATATATTTACGCTGCAGATCTAAGAGATCGCTGGCTTCATTCTCTTTTCGAGTTCCGTACTGAACCTCGATATCTTCAAACTTTGCAAGCTCAGCTACGTGCTCATCGTACCCTTTAACCTTCTTAGAAAAGTCGACATTTAATATTTTCCCAAGTTTGAGGATATACTTCACCTCCATTTCAGGCTCTTCCAAAATCCCATAAAGCCTAGTTCGGGACAGTCCCACCAGCTTGGCTATTTTGGTAATAGAAACCGGTTGTAGTTCATCATAGACAGCTTTCTTTACAGTTTCGCCTACATACAGTTTCATAATTGTAAAGTTCTTGACATACTTGTTCAGATTTATTTACAAATATGTTTTGCAGTTTCGTTCAACATTGTTCATATTTGTTCAACAAAGGGAACGATATTGTACAATGTGTACAATATGATTTAAGTCATACAGATGGAACTAGCAGAGATAAAAGAAATTAAGGATAAGGTGAAGCCGTTTTTGCCAGACGGATATGTTCGACAAATTCAATCAAGGTTGTCGCAAAAAGGAATAAGTAAAAGTGTAGGCACAATTTCAAATGTTTGTAATCCGGAAAAAGGCAATTACGATCTCGATATACTTTCCGAAGCAATAAGACTGGCTGAAGAGGAGAAGCAAAAAATTCAAGGTTTAGCACTACAAGCCAATAACCTATGATCCCTGCAGGCATAAGACACGGCGAGGTGGAATTTTTTCTTGATGGAGAGCAATTGCTTGCGATGCATTCAGGTGTCCGGAAAGAAATAGCAGACCTCCACCCTGCCATACATGCTGTTGTAGTTAACCACATAACGCCTAAACACCATTCAACATTAGATAGAATGGGAATTGAAGACGCTTTCCTGCGGATGGTTCAATTCATTAAATGCAATCTTAGTTCTTACGATTATACTCCAGACATTATTGAAGGAGAGCTCAGCCTCCGTACAGAATATGTAGCCTGCCCGCTTCGTGGCAAGTGTGACTATGAAGGGAAAGGCTGCCAGCCAATTGTAGTAGATGGCCAGAAAGTGACAATGGCTGAGCTTCGGATTACATCGCTTATTCGTGACTGTTACCAGGATAAAGAAATCTGCGATATCGTAGGCATTCAGCCTCAAACATTACGAGTTCACAAATTAAACATTCAGACAAAATTAAAAGCCGATCGCAAACCACAGGTAGCGATGAGGGCCGTGCAATACGGCATAGGTTAGAACCTTAAAAGGTGAGCGCATAAGTTCTTTTTAAATGGAGTTGCAGGAGTATTGGGAAATACTTCAGCTAATAGGACCTCCGGATATTGGTTGCACCTCCAGTATCACCAGTCGTGAGATTGTATTCTAAAAAAGACCCGCTCGAACGGGCATAAAGCACCAATCATTCATTTGATAAGGTTTAGGTAAAAACCCGGTTTTTGTGCTTTACCGGTGGCAGTTCGGCGAATAATTAAACTTAATTGTTTGGGAGCCCGGACTGCTTTTTTACTCAGGTATAGCTCAATTGGTAGAGCGCCGGTCTCCAAAACCGGAGGTTATAGGTTCGACCCCTCTTGCCTGGGCGATGGTAATAGTGCCACAATTAAATTTTTAAGAGATGATTACAAGAGAAATTAAACCCGCTTTGCTTTCAGCCTTACGCAATGCGTTTCCTCAATCAAGTGTTCGGGGAACGACAAGTGATGATGGCGATGTAAAGACAATGGTAGTTACGGTTCCTGAAATTAATAGAGAGCAGCTACAGATTCTCGCCTTGGTTCCCGAAGAAGTAAATATGAAACTTAAAAGGTCGGGAACAAGCATTAGCATCTTTTTCAACTAGACACAAAAAAACCCCAGTTGGCGCTGAGGTCTAAATTTTAAATCTGCATTCTATGATAACTGCAACTGTTGAAACTCAACTTGACGGCAAATGTTTTGTCAGGTTTCAAATTCCTGACCATGGGAAAACCAAGTATGTAACCAGCTTCGCTGCTAATACTGAAGACGCTTACCGCCAGCTCTATTTCCGCATCAGGAGATATATCTGTACAACGCTCGTTTCCTGGCTTCTTCAGCGGCAGCATGCAATAAACCTGAATCCGAAATCTGACCTCTATGTAGATCGTATGGCAGCAGTACATGAATTATTAATCAAGCTCGACTATTATAAAGCCAGCAGCTGCCGTCACCTGGGGAATGTGATTAACAATAACCGCGACCTGTTTATGTTCCTCGCTCCTGGTAAAACCAGCCGTCACTTAAAGCACTTCGAAACCAGCATTAAACCTATACTTGAATTCTGTTCAAAAAACCATAATTAAACCATGAAGAAGTCTATTTTGATAATCGGGCCACGAGCTTCAGGGAAAACCACTACAGCCTTGAAAATAGCGGAAGGTCGCTGTGCTTACTTCGCCCATCCGGAAGAAATACTAAAAGACTGCATGCTTTCTTTCATCCCAAGAGGAACCGAAAAACTAATTATTGAAGGCTGTGAAAAGCTGTTGTTAGATACCGAAAAGCTAAATACTGCCATGACTCTCACTTGGGTCGAAGGCCTCCCTGCTCCGGAGATAATATTGACTGCTTGTCTAAAAAAATTGCAGCTCCCTGAATACCTGATTGTGAATCAAAAAATTACGCTAATTGATTTGAATTAAGCAATGGACCGTTTTCTAAAGTACTTCGTCATTATAATTTTAGTAGCCTGTACAGGCATACTTTCAACACACCTTTTCTGCAATTTATTCGAAAACGCTGTGGTGATTCTTTTAGGGAATTTCTTTACAGGCCTAGTGGTAGGAATAATATTAAGGACGCTCTCGCATGGAAAATCCTAAAATCTACATCGCCGGAAAGGTATCCGGACTTGCTGACCATAACGCGCCCAAATTTGAAGCTGCTACCAGAGAGCTTCGCTCCCGCGGCTACATCGTTCGCAGCCCACACGAAATATGCACAGGCATTGAACCCGAAAAATGGGAAGACTGTATGAAACAATGCATCAAAGTAATGCTCGAGTGCGATCTGATACTGATGCTTGATGACTGGTATGACAGCCGCGGTTCTAAAATCGAATACGGCCTTGCCAAAGAACTATGCATGCCTACCGAAATGTACGACACCTTTATTAACCGACTCAATTTAAAACCAATTGCCTAATGGCTACCAGAAAGAATAACGCCCCTCAAGACGTAGACCCTGCCCAGCTCGATACTTACTTCAAAAAAAGAATGCATGAAATTGGTGTAACCAATACGGCAGATCACTTTTTTAAAGTAGATGTAGATTTCCCGGGTTCATCATACAAACAACAGATTTTTACTGAAGCTAAAAATGGCAATATCGAAATCCATTATCCATCGCTTTATGGAGGTCCGGAATGTGTACCAGACTCTGAGCGCGAGTTTCTCCGCACTCGCATCCATCCGGATAACCAGCAGGCAGACTTTAAGTACTGGCAGGAGAAAGGAACTGGAGTCCATATCTTTTTCCCGCCTGCAATTGTCGAGAAATTCACGAAAAAGACAAAAATCAAAACGCTTTTCGTTATTGAGGGAGAGTTTAAGTGTTTCGCCGGAGCGCTTAATGGGTTAGATATTATCGGGATTGGTGGTAAGGATCTGTTTACCGATGGCGAAAAGGAATCTAAGGATCTGCACCCGGACATA
The DNA here is from genome assembly GCA_036399495.1 of Pedobacter sp. Taxonomy (GTDB): domain Bacteria; phylum Bacteroidota; class Bacteroidia; order Sphingobacteriales; family Sphingobacteriaceae; genus Paradesertivirga. The sequence continues at coordinate 48,799 of DASWMZ010000167.1, read as the reverse complement.
CAGGCCATACTACGCAACTGCGAAGTAGAGAACCTGGTGCTCGTTCTGGATGCTGACGTATTTCAATTAGTGTGGGATGCAGAGAACGACCCGAATAAAGATCTAGCAAAGCGCCAGTACTCGTTTTATAATACAGTTAATCGCTTCCGCGAAGTTTCCAAAGGCAAAGTAAAAGACGTTTACTTCTCCCACATCCGCGAAAACTACCTTGAGAACGCTAAAGGCCTTGACGACCTTCTCATCTACGCCAAAGAAAAGAAAGCGACAGTAATTGAAGATCTGCTTAAACTGAAATCATCCCGGGTGTACTTCTTCACCATGAGTTTGTCTGCAGACTCAATATCCAAGGTTAAAGAACATTTTAGGCTCGATTTTACAAAAGGCGTTCCATCTGCTTTCTACAATGATCATAAGGAACTGATCGGCGATAAAGAATTCAACTTCGCCGGCCGCCGGTATCAGTTCACAAAAGAAAAAGGCCTCGAGCTTACAAAGCACCAGGACAGCTTCAAGTTCGTGCGGATCGGCGTGAAGTACTTCAAAATTATCTACGTTCCAAACTCCAAGGGAATACTCGAGAAAAGCTTAACAGAATGGAGCAAGCCGGAAATAAAGATGGATTATGTAGACAAGGGCTTCCCGAACTTTTTCGACACCATCGAGAAGTACGATGCAGTTTGCAACGTTCCGGACAATACAGAAAACTTTCAGCCGGTAATTTCAGGTTGCTATAACCTGTATTACCCGCTGGATCACGAAGTGGTAGAAGGCCCATGGCCAACCATCGAAAATTACCTGAAGCACGTATTTGGAAATACACCGGTGGGCGATGGTGCTACCACTACCTATGATATCGGAATGGATTGCATCCAGATGAAGTATCTCAATCCTACTCAGAAGCTTCCCATTATGTGCCTGGTGAACAAAGAGCGGAACACCGGTAAGTCTACTTTCCTCTTCCTGATGCGCGAGATTTTTAAAGAGAACGCCACCATTATTGGTAATAAGGAAATAGCCGATCAGTTTAACGATGACTGGGTAACTAAGGGAGTAATTGGTATTGATGAGGGCTTTATCGATAAAAAATCGGTACTGGAAAGCATTAAATCACAATCAACCAATGATAAAATTAAGTTGAGGGGTATGTATGCCGGCCGTAAGGATGTGAGTTTCTTCGGCTGGTTTATTTTAACCTCAAACGATGAGGAAAACTTCATTGCTATAGAAAAAGGCGAAATCAGATTTTGGGTGCTTAAAGTGCCAAAGCTCTCCGGTGATGACCCGAACCTTTTGAAGAAAATGACGGCCGAGATTCCGGCTTTCTTACACTACCTGCGCCAGCGCAAACTTAAACACGAGCAGGAAGGTCGTTTCTGGTTTGCAAACAATCTCCTGGTTACTGATGCCTTGCTGCGCGTACAGGAAAAATCTAAAGGATGGTTCTCTGCAGAGCTGAAAGAAATTATGCAGGAACTTTTCTTCCGCTATAAATACCACTCGCTGTATTATACGCTTACAGAACTTCACAACCTGTTTAACAGTCCGGGCGCACCGGTTAAATACCGCCAGGCTGATATCAAAACGCAACTGCGCGACAAATTCGATCTAAACCCTAAGCTTGGCCGCTACCATCAGCCGGTTGAATGGGATCCCAAATCTCCAAACCTGAAACGAACTGAAGAAAAGCTCGGCCGGTGCTATGAGTTCCGGATAGAGAATTTCCTTACTGAAGAGGAGATCCGTGAGGAGCTTAGTGAGTGGATAGATTATGATACCATTATATCTCAGCGCGGAGAAAAGCAGGTGGTAATACCGATTAAATCGCATGAAACGCAAATACTCCAGGAAGACAAGGAACCGGAGGATCCGGCAGAGCCTGGATCACCGGAGTTCACCAACGAACCTGATGACAACAAACTATTTTAAAACTTAACAACGATTAACGATATGGAAATCAAAAATCAATTACAGGAGAAGCTTCGCAACCTCCACCAGCTGGCCATCTTTCTGAAAACGCAGATAGATAGTCACACAAACCTGATAAACTCAAATGAGGCCCTTTTAAATCGCATTCCTCAGCAATTTCATGACAGCGACTTGCCTTTGATGCGCTCTCGCGCCATTCTCAATGTAATGAAGGCAGAGCTTATTGCTTTTTTTAACGAGATGCAAATGGTAGAGCTGCGCATCAGTAATGTAAAAATAGAAATAAGCTTACTGATCGCGGAAGGAGAAGCTGAGGGATGAGGTTCGCTAAATTATTTGATGTAGGCGATGACGATCAGATCTTAATTACAAAAAGTTGGGACGATAGAGATCAAAGCGAATTACTTGTGACGACGGTTAAAACGGAGGAAGGTTTAACCATTGACCAAAAGGCTGGATATGATTCTAAGGAGGAACGTGACGCGCATTTTGATGGTGTAGATCAAGAACGAGCCGAAGCTCTGTATGAAGGAATTAAAGGGTTTATCAATCTGATGGGAGGCGCTGACGAATGATAAGCACAGCCGTAAAAAATTTGAAATTCGGTGACCAATACAAAATTGGTAAGCAACGCAAATTCAGAACGGTAATGAAGCTTCACCCTCTTCCTGATGGAGAAGGAATACCAGAAGAACACCGTGGGAAAATTTTGATAATTCACGATAACTGTGGCCAATGCGTAATGGCGCCGGATGCATTGGTTGATTTAAAGGAGGATGATAATGTTTATTGACTTGTTTACTACTCCGGAGGAAATACTTGCTGACTTATCCGAAAAACTTACAAATAGTGAGGTGAAAATGTTAGCGGAACGCATTGAAGAGTTTGGCGAAAAGCAGATTCTAAGAAATATGGTTCGTAATGTTCCAGAAGGGAAAATAGCACATATGCATTTAGTAGGTCCGGATATCGAATTAATCAACAAACTAGCCGATTATCTTCCGCCAAAGGAAAAGATGCGGCTAATGAAATTGAAATATGAAGACCTGGCTCAGTTACAAAAGGAAAGCCTAAATGAGTATTACGATTTAATCAAAAAAGTTGTAGCCAACAAGTATAAAGACCGCTATGAAGGCTACGAAGTAACCACTGAAGTTTTTTTAGAATATATAGGCAGCCAGGGAATCAATTACTCGAAGAAAAATTTTCTCGCGTACATCTCCAAAAGAAGCTTCCCATTCAAATATTTAGAGATAATGAAATACGTGATTGAAAACGAACTAATCGAAATTGAGGACTTCTGATGCAAATTAAAAATCACACCTCCGAAATGCCGGTCGAAAAGTCGATGGGTAAGATAGAAAAGAACCTGGTAGCAGCTGGTGGCCGTCGGATTATGAAAGAGTATAACGATGATCAGCAATGCACCGCTATATCTTTCCAGTTACCGGTTAACGATGCAATGATGAGTTTTCACCTTCCAGCCAATATTGAAGCCATTTATAAGCTGTTGCTTGCCGAGCGTTCCAAGCCTACACAAAGAAGCTTTGAGGTGTGTTTTGAGCAGGCCGAGCGTACAGCCTGGAAGCTTATTAGCGATTGGGTAGAAATACAGATCAGTATGATCAAACTGCAACAGGCAGAGTTGCTGCAGGTCTTCCTTCCTTATCTGCACGACGGAAAGGAATCTTTCTATAACAAGTGCCTTAAATCTGATTTTAAACTTTTAACCGATGGAAAAGATAGATCCTAAAGCCTTCGACCTTGTGGAGGACCGGGTTACTTTTTTTAAGGACCGGGTTAATGCATACGCTCTGAAAAAGGACCTTAATTCTCAGCAGGTAGTTGATCACCTGCAGCAGCTGGCCCGGGAGCATGGCGAGAAAGCTATAACCGGTATTATTGATGAAGTGGTACCTGGTTATTTGCATTCGTCCCGGGCGCCGAAGATAAAGGAGGTTGAGGGATGAAAATAGAATTATACGACAAAGGAGCTAAACGAAGGCCATGGTACGAAAAGGATATTGTGCCATTTATCAGAATAACTAAAGGCTATATCTGGATTATTAGCAGTAAAGTCTGTCAGGATTTAAAGCTTGAAACAAACTCATTCCTGAATTTTACGGTGATAGAAGGTGTTCCTTACTTGGTTATCCCTAATACTCCTGACACTCAAAGAGATTTGCTTTTAAATATGGGGAGTACACACGGCAGAAAAGACCATAGTAAGAAATTTTGCTGTACTCATTTAAAACGTTGGCTGTTTTCCAAACTCGGTATCCCGATGCCTGATAAAGCCTTGTTTACTGTTGATACAGCGAGTTTTATAACAGCAGAAAATTGTAAGCTGTATAGGATGACGTTAAAGGAAGAAAATGAGGTTAAGGTATGACTAAAGACTTTATCTCCATACACACCATCGTTTGCCATAGATGCGAAACAAAGCAGACCGGCATTATTCGCCAATACGACGCGGTTTCGGGTGAGACCGTCACCGATCAGCCGGAGGTCCTTCTTCCACAAGGCTTTTTTGCAATCAAATGTTGTAAATGCTACGGCCTTATAGATCCATCGGCTCTTAATCTTATTGATTACTCCGAATACCAAAAATAAAATGGCTGACAAACCAAAGTTAAAACCAGAGCCCCGGCTACATACCTGGTGGACGAGCCGCAGCGGCCAGCGCCACTTTGTGATTATTGGCTTATGGCATGGCCAGCACGAAAGTGTGGAACTTTTGGAATACTCGCACTTTACCCCTATCCAATACTCAACTGAAGATTTCAAGAAGCTAATTGAAGACGGAGAAATCAAACCTTTAATACCAAAAAACTAATAGTTAAACAAATCATGAAAAAAAATTACACGTTAGGCCAATTGGCTAAAGACAAAATCACCGATTTCGAAGGCATTATTATTTGCCGGGCTGAATACCTTACCGGCTGCGATCAGTATGGCCTGGTACCAAAGGCTAAAGATGGCCAGGTCAAATCTGCCGAGTTTTTTGATGAAGGCCGCATAGAGATTACAGGACCTGGCATTCTTACTACTGATGTAGCTGCAGTACAGAACGGCGGACCGAGTAGAGATTTACCACCAGCTTAAATTATGGCACAAGTAATTCACACTGTTGATGTTGTTTATGGATCATATTCAGGAACAATAGAAGTCCGATGCGACGAAAACGATGACTTGGATGTTGTTAAGGCTAAAGTTAGAAGGCAGGAGAGATTAGATTTCCTATCAATGGCTACTTACCAGGTGAAAATTATTGATACGAAGAGGCTGGAATATTCTGAGGATGAAGAATCGTTCTATTGACGGACGTTAATACCCTATCAATAACCTAAATTTCCCCCGCAAATCTTGCTTAAAGATAAGCGATTAGTATCTATTTTCCAAATTCAAAACCCGATTTATTCGGGTTTTTTTGTGCTTTTTCGAATTCATTTTCAATCTCATCAGTTACCGCGCAAACCTCGTCCCAGGCAAACTCAATCCGGGCCTTAACACGTATCGCGGCCGGCTCATCCTCATCCAGCTTCATTCGCCCTGACTGTCCCCATCCGAAAGCTCCCCGACTCAGCTGCATGATCAACTTCCCGTTTTTGTATACCGAGGCCAGCGGCGAGCCGGCATTGTTTATCACGCTTACTTCCATCAACCAGGGATCGTCCGGGAAACCTGCCTGATAACTGAACTTCATAACACCTCCAGAATTAAATATACAAGGTCAAGTATCGAAGTGTTTTCAAATACGCGATTCTAGGGGCATCAGCACTCTCCCATTTCACCAGGGCGCCTGGCGTCGTCGAGGCTTGGCCGAGACAACGCAATACCTCATGAGCGCAGCGAATTCCATATAAAACCTTGGAAAAAGGGCAAAAAAAACGCCGCTCCCTTTTTCTGTTGGGGGGGGTGCGGTATCCAGCGATTTTTTTTTGAAATTTCAGAAACCCCCTCCCGAAATGGGAAAAAGTGTCTACATTTTAAATTCACGTTTTTGCTGTTACAACTGTTACAATATTTCTTTATAAGAAAATAAAAGAATATTAATCAGACAGTTTGACAGGTTTATTTAATGTAACAGTAGATGTAACAATACATTGTACACTGTTACAACTGTTACACTACTGTTACAACTGTTACAGCGTTGTTACAAGTGTATTCTTTTCATTATGAGAGAGATAAGAGGGTTTGTAACGGCTGTAACAGTGTAACAATACGTTTAGGTTTTTTTTAAAATCACTGTTTTCCTGTTTTTTTATGATTTTTTCGATATATGTAACTAATTCTCGTGTATAGAGTATATTTAAGCTCCTTTTGATGAGTTTTAAATAGTTTATTTTCATGCGTTTATCGTTACCGGTAGCCCTTCAGCCTTATCTGAAGAAGTACCTCGCATACCACTATTCGGTTGAACCCTTCATCCTGACGGAAAAAAACCGTCATGGTGCTTTCCTGATCAATTCACTAAGACATAAAAGTAAAGTAGAGCCAGAGGGCCGGGGAATGAATTACCGCTACCTTACTACTAAAGTCGACATCGAATTATCAGAGTTCTATTGGAGAAACTTCGGTAACGTAATCCCCCTTAAATGCCAGTATCGCTTCAATAATTTTTTACTTGATGAATTCCAGGAGAAGATGGTTGAATTTGTACAGCCGCGGCTGGAGCGGAAAGGAGACTTAAATATGAGGCTTTTAACTTTTCGGGAGAAATTTTCAATTTCAGAAGACGAATTACCTATCAAAACAATGCAAAAGGCATGGGAGCGTGAGAAGAATAGAATAACTATCTATAAATCAGCCTAATAATTTTCAATTATTTCGCTCATGAAGTAGTCGCAAACTAAAACCAATTTAAAATACTGCATTTTCCCTGTCGTTTAACAGCTCTTTACTCCTTCCGATATTGCTTACATGAAAAGCAACTTCCCATCCATACCATTAAGAAACCGAGGCGGATATCTCAAATTTGATTTCATTCCCTATTACGATATATTGTCTTTCCCTGCAATAATTAATAACACGGTTAAAAGAAACCAAATACTGCTGCATGCCGGAAAATCTTGGTACCAGGGATATGCTACAAACCAAACCCTCCAGTTTAACGATAGTCCGGAAAAAACGAACAATGGCACTTATTTCATTTTGAAAGTAGCAGGGCTGGTACCGGGTGATAAGCCAGAGCTTACCAATTTGTTATTTGAAATGGAGAGTACGCACTTTGTCGTTCGCCTTACTGATACCCGGGGAAAGATTAAAATAATAGGTTCTCCTACATTTCCATTGGAATTTAAGGCCAATTTCAACTCCGGTGATCAGCGAAACTCTGGCAAAGGATACGCCATAGAATTCTTTGGAAATGCGCTTCATAGAGCGCTGGAAGAGGTACTGTAAAAAGCGGTCGTTTAGCCAGTAAAACGCAATTGCGATTATTGTTCTCAATGAACTACAACAACACTCTGTCTGCAATACTTCGCGGCGGTTGGCTTATAGACCAGCAATTTGCTGAGAGCCATCTGCCTTTAGTTCTGGGTATGCTTCAGGGTAAGCTTAGTGGTTCGGAGTTCTTCTCTGGCCGTGGTGAAATGGAAGGACCTTTTGTTCTTAACAGTAAAAATAAAAAGGTTCAGGCATACATCTATAACTGGAGAGAAGAGAAGTACGAGCTGAACGAAAAAGGCATAGACGCCGGCAGCGTTTTGGTAATTCCAGTTATCGGACCTGTTATGAAATATAACGGATCTTGCGGTGAACCTGGAATGGTGAAACGCCAGGGCTGGATTGATGATTTAATATCGCTTCCTAATATAGAAGGGATGATTTCATTTATTGATTCTCCCGGTGGCCAGGCAGATGGTACTCCTCAATTTACCGACTATGTACAAGGCATAGCTAAAAACACTATCGCCCTGGTTGAAGGCGGAGCTTACAGCGCCGGAGCATGGATAGCTTCTGGCCATAAACGCGTTTACGCCGCAAATAAACACGCTGGCTTTGGTTCTATTGGAGCCTACACCACAATTGTAGATTACCGTGGATACTTCGAAAAACAAGGATATAAGGTTAAATCAATCTATCCGGAAGCTTCTAAAGACAAAAATCTTTCATATCGTAATTCTATCGACGGAAACGATAAACTTATTACTGAAGAAATTTCAGAACTAGCAAAATCTTTTATAGCAGCTTTCGCTGAAAATAGAGGTTCAAAACTTACGTCTGATGAATGGAATACCGGTAAGGTTTTCAATGCTTCAGATTCAATCCGTATCGGCCTAATCGACGGCATCAAATCAATGAATGATGCTATAGCCGAAATTCGTGGAGGGAAGATATTCCCTACTTCCACCACTCCTGGTGCACTTACAATAACCCAAAATAATTCCCAAATGAATTTTGAAACTAAAAATCTTGTAGCACTTGCTACGGCTCAACCAGATCAGGTTGATGCCCTTATTCAGGAAGCAAACGGAAATCTTAAAGATGCCGGCATTACTACAGCTCTCCTGGTTGAAACCGGATTTCTTGAGTCTGCAGAGCAGGCCTCTAACGATGTAACCCGCCTTACTGAAGAATTGGCTACTGCTAATACTTCCTTGGAAACTTTAAACGGATCTCTTGCCGATGTACAGGCAAAGTTTGATACTGCTACTTCAGATCTGGCTACTGCAAATGCTACGATCGCTGAGCTTGAAACTCGCTTGGCTGCTCTTCCTGGTGGAAGCCACAACTCTTCCGAAGGCGCTGCCGGTGATACCGCACTCCCAGAATCACAAACTAATGCTCAGGCTATAATGGATGCGCTACCGCATAACAGAAAAGCCGACAGCATAACAGGATAAAAATCTTTTTAAATACCCTACATCATCTATGAAAACTCAATCCCTTCTAACCTTGGTAAAAGTATCACTGCTACTTTTATTCTTAATTGGCGCGTTTTCGGCCCAGGCTGCCGGACACTCAGATTTAGCAGTTACTTTTGGATGCTTAGCTTATTCAGCTACGTTTCTTCCGGCCGGCAGTCCTACTGCCATGTTGAGCGCTACCGTGCTTACGATCACCGATATCTTAACCGAGTTCGGTGCCTACTACAGCGGCGAAGACAACAAAAAAGCTTTACTGAAGAAGTTTTTCCAGAAATCGGAAACGGAAGCAGACTTTAACAGCCGGATTACTGAGGCAACGAGACTCGAACTAGCAAACGCAACTATTTCGCGCGTGTTACAGCGTTTCCAGAAAGCTTTCACACCGATCGGCGATCCTACTTTCACACCTCAAATAATTGACTTGTATAAAATGAAAGTCGACCTTTCTTTTTATCCGGATGAAGTTGAAGAGAGCTGGTTAGGTTTCCTTGCGTCAAATGGTTTGGATCGCAAAGAATGGCCGTTGATCCGTTACCTGCTTGAGGAGTTGGCGCTTGCGCAATTGCAGGAAGATTTGGAGAAAAACGAATTCTTCTTTGGTGTACCCGGAGTAATTGTTCCTGGAACTGCTACAGCTGCAGGAACTTCAATGTTGGGTATTCGTGAGCAATTAAAAGGAGCTGCAATTCAGCAAGTGGCAGTTGGCGCTGTACCTGCAGATGCTGTTCTTTTTGTAAAATACATCGAAGATATGTTTTACAGTATTCCGGAACTTCACCGTAATGAGTTGGACAAAATCTTTATGTCGAAAAATTTGGAGCTTCGCTTCAAAACTGGTATGCGCGAAAAATATAACATTAACTACAGCCAGGTTGATGATTTAACCACCATCATCGACACGAAAGTGAAGATTGCTGGTCGCGCTTCTCATGGCACATCAACCACCATCTGGACTACTCCTGCGGTTAACCGTATTTGCGGAACGAAGAAACCAGGTAACGATAAGATCTTCAAAATTGAAGAGGCGAAACGTGAGGTTCTTGCAATGACTGATTTCTACAAAGGAGTTGGTTTCTGGAATGACGGTTTTGTTTATCGTAACAACGTTGCGATAGTGTAAGTAACTAAATTATTAATCCTGTCCCGGCTAGTCCGGGACTAATACTTTTTATAATGGCAAAAAAAGATTTAACCGCTAAAGGTTTAGTGGTACTAATCGGGGGAGCAGCTCCCGAGGCTTTTGAAAATATAATCGCTGAATTCTTAACTGAATACACGGTTGTAGCTTTGGAATCCGCTAACAAGGAGATATCAAAGCTTGCTGGAGCAAATGAAAAAAACTTGACGCTAATCGCTGAGCTTAAAGAATCTGTACAAACATTGAAAAGTGGACTTGCAGAATCAATATCGGCTTCAAAAACTGAGATTGAAAGGCTGAGCTCCGAGAATTCTACAGCAAACACTCTTTTAGCTTCTCTGACAGAACAAAGGGAAGAAGCTCTTTCTATGGTCGAATCCTTAAGCGCTCAGGTGGCCGCTCAGTCTACAGTAAATAACCAGGAGGATATCCTTGTTTCTGTTGACGGCGTAAAATACCTGTTGAGCCGCGCAGATATGCACACCAGAGATGGTGTTGTAAAAGCTGAAGACGCGGCTAAGGATGAAGCTTTCCTTAAAATGCTGATAGATAAGGAGTCTGGTAACATTCGCCCGGCCAAATAAATAACAAAAATATTTAATCCATTTAATTCATCTACCTATGAATTTAGCAAATCTCACCTGGCCAGCTGGCCGCAGAAATGCAGCTGGTATAAACAGGGTGTTGTATGCTCTTGCAGAAGACATAGCAACATTTCCAGAACTCGGAGATCCCGAAGTTGCAACAACCTTTAATGAGCTGGTTGAAATACTAACAGCCATCACCATGAAAGCCGGTAAAAAATTTAATGAGCTTTATTGCACATTAGAAACCGGAGAATTAAAATCGAAACTTGCCGGTCCGCGTGACGGCAAAGGCCGCGAAAACACTATGGATATTTCTTTCCCTGGTAACGAGGCTGCTTTCCTTGGTTTCGATGCTTTTACCGATAACCTTCCCATGGTTTTCCTTGTATTGGAGAAAAATGGCAAATGGAGAGTATTGGGAAGCAAAAACGACCCTGCTTACAAAGATGATAGCGACGGTACTTCCGGGAAAGCAATCTCTGACGGCCGTGCAACTAAATTAATGTTTAAATCTGCACAGGAAACTGCGCCGCCGATCTACAAACCTGTGGGTGGTGTGGCTAGTTTGTTAATTGTAGCAGTTTAATAAGGAGGCCATATCATGGATAAAAAAGAATTAAAATTATCGGATGAAGTTGCAAAAAACTTCGAGCTGGTAGGAACGACGCCTGGCATTGTAAAATGTTCTCAATTTGGAAACGTAGACCTTTGCGCTTTAACGGCCAAAGACGCTGCTAACCTGGTTGAAGCAGGTTTCCAGTACCTTAAAAAAAAAGATACGCAAGTATCAAAAGAAAATCAGCCAGCCATAAAAGCTGACTAATTTAATCCATATCGTTTAATTATCTAACACCCTGCCAGAAATGAGCAGGGTTTTTTTATTTTTGAAACGCTCCTGAATATTAGTCACGTCCGCCATACCGGTATAACGGTAAGGGGCGGGCGTGTTTATAAACCCGACAAGTTCGGGGGAAAGCCGCCGATGGACGTGACTGTTCAGGAGCAGCCCTTGCCGTTTCTTTATGTTTGATGACGAAGACGAAAAACCGAAAAAAGAGAACGCTCCGCGCTGGCCGCAGATAGTAGATCTGTTCTCGAATGAAATCGCTCCGGCCCGGGACTGGCAGGATGCTGAGATTATTGAAACGTTGGAGGGGATTTGCGTCATCTTCAATAAAGCTTTCCCCGGGCAGGTGTATGTTTACGAGGATATGATACTGGCACTACACGCCATGCGGATCGAGAAGGATCGGAACGAGCATAATGGTGAGTATTATTATTTGGCGAAATGGAAATGAATCTTATCGAAGTCCGTGGGTTAGTAGTTGAGATGATTGAGGATCTTATTTTCAATGCACATCCTAAATTACTTCACGAATGCTCGAGAGAAGATAATGTTATTATCTCCGCCCCTCAGCTTATTATTGATATGTTTTTTCAAGGCCTCAGGCAAAAATATCAAATATCGAGCCTGGAAGATTATACGAAATCTTTAGTTTATGAAGGAATAAAGTTTGTTCCCAGTTATGAAATGTCTGTTGTTTTATTCCATAAATATTATCCAATTTACAAAGAAGACTGGATGATAGAAAAAATTCTCCTCTTCGACCCTGAGAAAGAAACAAAGGAAATCTATTCAAAATATGTTATCCAGCTTGGAGCATACATCAAGGTAAACCAGCTATAACTCTTCCTGTCGTTTAGCAGGCAATTGCCCTCCCGTAAATTAGGAGTATGGCAATTGCTCCAGTATTACAATGGCTTTCTGAACCCAACCGCACTTATCATCACGGCAAACTGCTTTATGAGCAGTATGGCAATAATATCGTAACCAAAACGATTATCAATGCCGGCCACCAGGGGAGCAGCTATCACTTCTCTTATCTGGAAAATGCTCTTAAAGCAATTGCCAATACATCGCCTGTTTCCGAAACGAAGATTCTTATTCCGGATCTCAATTCGTTTCAAAAAGAAAATAAAGGTGGTACCGGTGTTTCCGATACCGAGTACTCCAAGCTCCCGCCCGAGCTGAAGGATATCCGCACTAAAGCCCAAAATCATTTCAACCGCGCGAAGTGGTTATTTGCTCGCATACCGGTAACCGACTCCCGAGCGCAGCGACTTCAGATGCAACTGCAGTTGTTGAATGATTTTGATGACAACCGGGCGCTAATGGCCAAGGTGCAGGCATTCCTTAACACCGGATCCGTTACGCCTGAGCCTGCTCCCGTTAGTAAAGAATTGAAGCCGGTGGCCGAGCTCACCATCAGGGAGCTGCTCACTGAGGCCAAGAATATCCCGACTTATCTAACCAAAGACAATAAACGCCTGAAGGATGCCGAAGAAGGCTCTGCTAAATACTTTGAGATTCAAACCCGGATTGCTGACCGGCAGCAGCGCCTGGAGGAAATTAACAGGAGGATGAACGAATGAGTTTATTTTTCAACTCCGATATCGATCAGCTTTCTAAGCCTGGAGAAGTAGTTGATGTAGTAATGACTGCCAGCTTCGATATACCTGGAGTCTTTAATGGCGCCCGTTTAGAATCTTTTAAGTCTATAGAAGAATTTATTCCCAAGATGAAGTCCGGAGATAACCGGCTATTTTTTTCTGATGGCAGCTGGAGTAACTATGAACTGATGGAGTATTTGCTTCAGATATCTGGACCGGCTCTGGTCGGCTTCACTACCTGGTCTATTTCTGAAATTGGCATCACTCGAATGAATGAATGGGTACAGCAGGGGCAAATCATTGATCTCTATGCCGTGCTCGATGTAGGCATCCGAAACCGGAAGCCTCACATCTACCAGCAAGCTATCGCTACGCTTAAAAACCTAAAACTTACGCATTGCCATGCAAAAGTTCTTTCCATTGTTTCTCCGGACATTTCTTTCCTGGTTGTTGGCTCTGCCAACTTCACTAAGAATCCGCGCAAAGAAGCCGGGGTTATCATCTGCTCCCGGGAATCAGCAGACTTTTCATTTAACTGGATTAAAACGATCGTCGATGGAAGTAGCTCATAACGCCGTGCAGGCCTGCGAAGAGATTCAAAGTTTTGCTTATAAATATTTATCCGCTGAAGAGATTTCAATTATTGTAGAAGTTGAGGTGCTGGAGATCCTAGACCCGACGACACTTTACGGCAAAGCCTTCCTGAAGGGGAAACTTTTGCGCAAAGCAAAGTTCAACGACAATGTGATCAGGCTCTCTGATCAGCTCTCCTCTCCTGCTCAGGCTATCGAATTAAAAATTGCTGAAGCTGCAGCGCTTGGAGGTGTCCGCTCATGAGCAAACTTCTGGATGATCAAACCACCTACGACAGGATCCTTGCTTATCTGGAAGATATCAATGGTGAACACAACGACTTAACCGATCACGAGAAGATCCTGGCCAAGCGGTACATAGACATTTATAATTTCTATCGCGATACTAAGTCCAGGACAGATTCGGTTGCCAAGCTTATGAAGGTGCACAACATCAGCAGACCCCAGGCCTACCGCGACTTTGCCACTGCTGTAAGTCTTTTTGGTGACGCCGCTAAAATGTCCATCAACTCTGTCCGGTTCCTGATGACAGAGGTTTACCTCGAGGCTATCAATATGGCTCGCCAAATGCGTAAACCTGGCATCATGGCTATTACTGCAGACAAGCTTGGTAAGGCCTGGAATGTACAGAACCCGATGGAAGAGGCTATGAAAGAAATGGAGCCTCACACCTATATCCTGAACCTTGATCAGCAAAGCTTACTGGCCATGAATAAGATGATGGGCACCGGTAATATCAACTTCGCTGATTTCCTTAACAATCTACCTATTCAAGATGCTGACTATACCGAACTCCCCGATGAATCTGAAGGGGCAGGAAACAAGGAAAGTAACCCTTAATCTTCTCCAGCTTTATATCGCTCTCGCCTATCAGCGCTTTCTTATGGTTCGCGCTGGTCGTGGTGCCGGTAAGTCCGTGGCCATGGCATTAAAGATTAACAACGTGCTGCATGATATGCCCAGGAGTAAAAACTTCATTCTTAATGAAAGCTTTCAGTTTGCCCTTACCAATACACTTCCCTCAACCATTCAGGGATTAGATTTTTTAGGACTGAAGAGAGATGTTCATTATACTTTTGGTAGGTACCCGGAAAAGAAAAGAAACTGGCCAGCTCCTTATGATCCGCCAATGGATCCGAAGCGAGCATTCTTCTTTTACAACGGTACCGTTTACGACTTACTTTCACAAAAGAGCAGCACCCGGGGACCTAACTATTGCTCAGGCATTGGCGAAGAAGCGTTGTTGTTGGATCCAATCAAAATTAAAAAAGAAACAATGGCCACACTTCGCGGACAGTGGCACCGCTTCGGTAAATCAGGAAACCATCCTACCTATGGCCAGCTCTCTTTCTTCACCTCAACTCCCCGGACTCGTGCCGGTGAATGGATTTATGAGTGGCAGGAGTTGGCCCGTAAGGACCCGAAAAAGTATTTATTCCTGGAAGCGCCGTCCCGGGTTAATTCGTTCAACCTTCCTACTGATTATTTCTCTGAGCAAAAGCGAATGATGTCGCCTGCAGAGTATGATATCGAGATCGAGAACCTCAGGCCTAAAGGGATTGAAGGCGGTTTCTATCCTTTCTTCGACAGCAGAAGGCATTGCTATAATGATTATAACGATAGTCACCTTGAGTCGCTGATCGGCGAGAACTACCAGGTTGACAACTTCACTAACCTTGACTGCCGGCAAGACTTTAAGAGCTTTGCTAATATGGGGCAGGATCCCAACGCATCGATGGAGATATCCGTCGATTATGGTTCCTGGTTCAATGGTGTAGTAACCGGACAGGAGCAGCTGGACATTAACCGTTACCTGGTACTATCTTCGATATCCTATGATGAGAAGAAACAGACGGAAGATGTGGCAATTGCCTGGTGTGATTACTACCGGTGGCACCCAACTAAGCACGTCTACTACTACTATGACAGTACAGCCATTGGTACTGATGGACGTACCACCGAAACATACTTCGATATATGGATGAAGACTTTGCGCTCTCGAGGCTGGGAGGTTACATCTGTATACCTTGGTAAGGTTCCTGCATACCAGGAGCGTTATGATTTCTTTGGTAAGGTACACAGGGGCATTGCTCCGGGTGTGCCTACCGTTGAGTATCATAAGCACAACTGCAAATGGCTGATCATATCTATGGAGAATGCAGGCGTTAAGCAAGGTAAGAATGGATTCGAGAAGGATAAGACTGACGAGCAGTACCACGAGATCGATCAGCGTACCACTACCCACTTCTCCGATGCGCATGATAACTTAATCTTTGGCAAGTACTACAAGCAGATGAGCAAGGGCACATCTATGGCCGCACCTCGCCTGGGATCCCGACGCTAAGGGGCACCAACCACCACCACAAGGGGCCTAGCTTACCCCACACAAGGGGCACACCTACAATGTGCCCCTATCGCATTTAAACGCACTTTGTTAGCGCTTATGCCCTATCATATTCCGGTTGATTCAAGGAGGGCAATTGCCCTCAGCGGATAGGGAATGCGGGGCTCGTGTGAGACAAAAAACGGCCTGTATTGAATTATACAGCCGTTTTTATCGTTGGTAATGAGTGATTTAGAGTGGTTTTTTTGGGAAATATTGGGAAAAATCTGAGACAAAAATTAATTACGCTTTTATTTCAAAAAGTCCTTTATATTTAAAGGACTTTTTTGTATATTTATAGGAGTTAGGCAATAAAGCACTAACATTTTAGAAGGTAAAATGAATAGAAAAAACAGAAACTCGGCACCTGCTACAGTAGCAGAAAAGCCAATTGAGGCACAAGTAATGGGCCTACAGGTAATTAGTTCAGACCACAACACAGAAACAGTTGAAACGGATTTTCAAGAGGTTACAGAGCCGCAAAAAAAGCCCGTTTTAAATTTGGATGAAACGTTGAAATTGGTTGAAGATCTGCACCTGAAAAAAAGACACCGTGACAGGCTAGAATTGAGTATTGACCAATTAAAAGGTTTTGAAGTTACCCAACGAACTGAGGATTTAGATGATAAAAATTATTATCAGGGTTGCATTATTACGATTAAAGATGATAACCGTAACGAATGGAGCACAAAAAACCCTGCTATTATTGAGCAGGTTGTAAGCTTTCTAAAAGTTAAGTTTTTGGAACGTTTGGGAGAAATTGAGGCTCAAATAGTTATTCCTGTCTAATTAAAGCAAAAGCCCCAAGTATTTGCGGTACAAGGGGCTTTTTATTCTTAACATTTTAAAAGGTAAAGCAATGTACGAATTATTTATAGAATTTATTGATGACTTATATTTTGATGGTTTTGCGGAAGATATGATCCTGAACAACCCAGACAGAGCCGTTGTAGAAATGGAAAATTTCTTGAACGTGTACGATAATTAAAAAACTATAGTGACGCCTTTATGCTGCATTTTGAAGAAGTGCTTTTGAGATGGTTTAGGCTTTAAAGAAAACCCCTGAAAATGCACCATGCCGCCGCCGGGATTAGACACTTGGGCGGCACAGGCATGAAAATCGGCTAACGCCCTGAAGGAGGTCGTTAGCCGCGTAAAAACTTTTCTTTGCCAACAAAAGAAAAGTAACAAAAGAATGGGGCTACTTAAGCCTCGCGTCAAAAATTCCTATCAATTCCCTAAAATCAGGAAGTAAATCTAAAACGTGTTCCGGAGACAGCGCAACTTGGCCTGATATCCTGATTAGCGTATCTAACGCTTTAAACGCGGGTTTTATAGAAGACCCTGAAACCAGGCAGTGTAAGTATGCGTCGTAATAAGCGTTGTCAACTCCTTCTAATAAATGTTGGTTTTCGGTGAAGTCTTGTAGACTAGTATACTGTCTTACTCTTGATGTAAATTCTTCAAATCTCATTTTAATTGTTAGGTGTTACTTCTTCGTGATCGATATCAATAATCTCAGTAATGAATATTTTTTCTTTTATTTTCCCAGCTTCAATCGCTTCATCTATTATTTTTTTTAGGCCTTTTGACGGCTTTTCATCTAATAAGCAGGCTTCATCGTAAAAATATTCTTGCTGAGGCATTGGCTTTGCCTTTTTAGCTTCTAAAGCCATTTGATACCAGTTTTTTTTATTCTTTATTTTCATAAAACCCATTCTCTTCATCTCCGATCACCTCTTCCGTAATTACATCATGGTAAATACCATCTACAATGTAATAAATGGGACCGGTGCCCGTAAATCTGGTTTTTGTCCAATGCTTCTCTACCACTACAGAATAAAATCCGGACTTCTCCAGCAGCTCTTCCATTTTCTCAATACTCACCTTTCCTGCCTTGAAATTGGTCTTCAGCGATGATGCCGCTTTCTCCGATAGTCCCAGATCCTTATACCAGGCTCGCTGACTGATCAGCTCTTCAAATGCTTCCTTCGTTGTCATATTCAAATATACAAAATCTCTTTATATTTAAAGGACTTTGTTTGTTAGTCAAGTTTTCGTGGCGATGTTAGACTAATATTCTTATTAGTCAAGCCTTAAATACCTGTCGTTTACCACGCCTCCTCTCCTTCCGATATTGACACCATGTTGTCGCTGAAAGAAGGAATCGAAATTTTGAATCAGGCAGTTTTTGGAGAGTCTCCTAAAACCGTTTCAATTGAATTCGGCACCTGCAATCGGGATAAGAAATCCGGAGGCGAAATATTCAAGCTCGCCCGGGCGCAAAAGCACGGCCTAAGGAATCATCCTGGGTACAAATACATGGTTGGCATATATGATCATGAGACCGGCCGGCATATAGCAGTTCACGAACGACTTATTTTCAAAATTAACGGACAGGAGATCTACTGGTGAGTAATGTAAAAATTGATAAATCCACCAATGGCTTTCCGGCCATGGTTACTAAAACTGGAGGCTCTCTACTTGTCACCAGTACTGGTACCGGTGGCGCCCCGCTAAAATCGCAGCACAATTCTTCCACTTCTAAAAAAGAAGAGGAAGGTAAAACCTTCTTCGTGCCCTGGGGAATTAACAATGACTTTCCGGACCTGGTGCTAAATATGGTTGAGAAAAGCACTGTCGGCCGCGCAGGCCTGCACTACCTCACCAAGATGATCTACGGTCAGGAAAATTTTACCTACTTGTTTAAAGGTTTCGACGAGCAGAACCGGCAGCTCCGCGAGTATCTCGATATTGAAGACTGGGATCTGATCCAGAGCCGCACCAATTACGACATCGTTCGCCTGGCGCAAACTCAAGATTATTCTATTCTCTCGATGGGCTTTGCTGAAATCCTGTTTGATGGCATGAAGAATAAGGTGCACAGCATTAGCTATCAAAAAGCCAGTAAAGTTCGCTTTGCTCCTGCAGATAAAGGAAGAATAAAACACGCTTATGTTTCAGCCAACTGGGCTGAAAACCCGAAAGAGGTTGATTGCGAGAAAATACCGGTTATCGATCCGATACATTTTGCTGCTCAGGTTGAAGAAATCAGATTAGATAAACAATCTTATAAATACCTGCTGCCGCTTCGCTGGCCAGACGCCAGGCGCGACTATTACTCGCTGGCATTTTGGGACAGCTCACGCAATAATGGATACATGGAAATTTCCAATTCCATCCCAAAATTCAAGAAAGCGCTCTTTGAAAATCAAATGAGTCTGAAATATCACATTCAGGTACCGCTGGAGTATTGGGAATGGAAGTTTCCGAAATGGGAGCAATTGGGTGATGATGTTCAAAATGATGCTATCGATGCCTTCTATACTGAGTTGGAGGAAAGCTTAACCGGTGCAGAAAACGCTCAAAAAGCTATCATGACCTTTTACCGTAGCCAGACCCAAGGCGCAAATAAAGCCATGGGTGAATTCAAGATTACGGTAATTGATGACAAAATGAAGAATGAGGCCTATTTGCCTGATGCTGCTGCAGCTAACGCTGAGATATTATTCTCGATGTTGATCAACCCGGCTGAAACCGGATTAGGCAGCTCTTCCGGAGCTTACACGGGTGGCGACAATAACGGCGGATCCAATATCCGCGAAAGCCACATCAAGACACGCTCGCTGATGGGCGCCGATCGCAATATTCTAAACACCGTCTTCAAGTTCGTAAAGCTCTATAACGGATATGATCCGAAGGCAAGGATAGCTACCATGGATGAAATATTAACTACGCTCGATACCGGTGCCGGTACAGCTAAAAAACTCGATTAATATGTCAAAGCTGATTAACACCATCGACGAAGTTCAGAAGTATGTTGCCGTGAATGCTACCAGCAGCATGGAAACACTTCTTCCATACATGAGGCTTGCTGAGCGAAATTATTTGGAGCCAGTACTGGGCTTTACTTTTCTTGGTACCCTGGAAGAGGCCTATTCTACAGCTGGGAAAAACACTTCAGAAATAACCGACGCGAAAGTTCAGAAAGTACTTGAATATTGCCAGGAAGTAATAGCCAACCTGAGCATCTTACACGCGCTGCCGGTTCTTTCGGTGCAGATAGGTGTAAATGGGATCCAAGTCGTTAAAAACGACAACATGGCTCCCGCTTCTCAATGGAGGACAAACCAGGTGTTTGATTCTCTGGGCGATATCGGCCACAGGACAATCGATTCTCTTTTGACCTATCTCGAAGTTGAGAAAGGCTCGTTCGCTCAATGGGCAACGGATCCGGTATATGCAACCTATCAGCAATTCTTTTTGCGA
Source organism: Pedobacter sp. (assembly GCA_036399495.1). Lineage (GTDB taxonomy): Bacteria > Bacteroidota > Bacteroidia > Sphingobacteriales > Sphingobacteriaceae > Paradesertivirga. The sequence continues at coordinate 28,580 of DASWMZ010000167.1, read as the reverse complement.
TCGGCTACCGACTTCAGCGCTCATTACAACATTAATAACAGCCGGTACCTGTTCCACCTCATCCAGTACTGTATGAACCGGGTTGAAACTTTCGAGATTAAAAAAACGATTGGTGCAGCACTATTCGATAAGCTGAAGCTGGATGATAAAGCCGGTTCTATAAACGGAAACCTGAAGAAACTTTTGGAGGAGTATTTAAAGCCTGCGATTGCGCTATTCACGGTTGCAAAAGCATTACAGGAACGCTTAATCGATATGTCATCAGGTACGCTGAAAGTCAAGTTTTCGGGCACTACCGACAACATGGATGAAACCCGGGCGCCGAAGGAGTCTGAACTTAATTCTACAATGTCCTCGCTAATTGGCGATGCCCGTAACTGGATGCAAGAGGCTACCGATTTTATAAAAGCAAACCCCGCCGATTTCGATGCCTTTGCTGATGCCGGTACTAACCGCAAGCGGCTGAACTTCGATAACGGTGAAGAAAAACGAATTTTTATTTGGTAAAAGATGAGAGAGATAAAATACATCGTACTTCATTGTACGGCCGGGCCTCAATATCAAACCGTAAAGGATATTGTAAACTATTGGAAAGCAGATGTACCTAAAGGCTGTGGCTGGAAAACACCAGGGTATCATTTCTTAATTTCTCCTGATGGCATCGCCCATCACCTGGTACCCATTGAGAAACTTTCAAATGGCGTGGCCGGACATAATGCCCATTCAATTAATATCTCATATATCGGTGGCGTGGAAGTCCTTAAAGGAAAAAACGCAAAGGGCGATCCTATCAATATAACTGGTAAGCCTATTGATAACAGAACCGCTGTTCAAAAGCAAACTATGGAGGTTTTGGTAAGAAAGTTTCACAAAATGTTCCCTGGTGCGAAAATTTTAGGGCATCGGGATTTTAGTGAGGATAAAAATCGCGACGGCATCATATCTCCCGGAGAATGGATGAAGGCCTGCCCTTCTTTTAGTGTAAATGCCTGGCTTCAGGAATTAGGATTGTAATCGTGATGGAAATTAAACAGCCATATAGCCTTAAAGACATTGCTAAATATCCAATGGCTGTTTTATGCTCATTCCTGATAGGCTTATGTGTATACCTTATGGCTCATCAGGGCAGCGACTGTGGTAAATGTGAAGACGAAAAAAAGCAGCTTAATGATAAGATATGGAACCTTTCCATTATGGTGCTGCAGAAAAATCAAGTGATTGGCGATCAAAATACAGCAATGGCGCGCACCGACAGTCTGGTAAGATCTAAAACGGAAACACCAACGAAAGAGCTTTTAAAAGAACTAAATAAATAACCAATGTCATGAAGTCCACTAACACAACAATTTTCGGCTTATTAATGGGAGTGTGTGTGCTCCTGGTAGCCCTTGGAGTAATCACCATCTGTCTTGCTAAAGAGAACAACAGGCTTAAAAAAGCCCAGCAAACAACCGATAACCGTGAGCAGGAACTCGCTGTAATCGTTGGCAGGTACGTGGATGCTAATGAAAGTAACCATGCCGTACTGGAGGAAAACCCGGTTACCCGGAGGCAAATAAAAGACGGCACAGCTATTCGCCCTGCTTATGTTGACAGCTTGGCTACTGCATTAAAACTTGCTAAAAATGATATTACCGAAAGCACGAGAATAATTGCCACACTGGAGGGGAAATTAAAAGGTACCGTAAGCCACGATTCAATTAAAGGAAAGGTAACGCACTTTAATGGCCCATATCTGCAGGCTTCTGTTGCTGAAAGGGATACTGTGCTTAATTATAAGTACAACGCTCAGTTTGATATTACTAAATACGATAAGAAAAAATGGTTGCTGGGCAAAAAGCATTCGTATCGGGATTTTTCCGCCAAGGATCCTAATATGCTAATTGATGGAGTTCGAAGCTTCACCGTTTTACCGGATGTTGACCGCAGGCGCATTGGCCTAGGATTACATGTGGGCTATTATTACGATCCGTTGACTAATAACATCAGGCCTATGATAGGTGCCGGGCTGAGTTATAACCTAATAACTTTTTAATCATGGGCAGAATAAACTTATGTTTATGGCTAATCGTGGTTGATGTACTTGTATGTATTCCTATCTATTTTTCCTTCGGAACCGACGCTGTTACTGTGGCCCAACTTTACATGGTTCTAATGGCGGTTTTGCTTTATGCTGGTATGAATATTATTGACCGTTCACAAGAAGAATGAGAAAGATATCCGGACTTTATAAAACTGAAAGAAACAAGCGAAAGAAGTTTGATATCGAAGTACCTGGTAGTTGGGATGAAATGCAGCCCGGCCAATTCGGTGCAGCAATCTTTTGTCTCCAGGTAACTACCAAAGCAGATCCTGAATGGATAAAATTAAGTCTCCTTGCGCTATTATTTGAAAAACACTGGCCAATACTAGCAGGCCTCACTGCAGAAGAAAAGCATGAGCTAAAAAAGGAGCTCACAAAATTCTTTTATGATACTGAGCCGCCTCTAAAAAACTTCTTCCCTAAACTAAAGCTTAAAGCTGGAGAACTTCTACCGGCAGCTCCGGACCTTTCTAATATTGGTTTTGGTGAATGGTGTTTCCTCGATACTTACCTCAGTTACTTCTACCGCTCGCAGGGTGATGAAGAATGGCTGGATAAAATGATTGCCACCGTTTACAGGCCTGTGGATCCGGAGTCTGACGAAAACTCGCCGAACTACACCGGAGACAAGCGGGAACCGTTTAACGAGAACCTTATTCCAAAACGGGTTGAAATGCTTCAGGATATGAAGCGAAACGAGAAGATGGCAATTTTTCAATGGATATCCATTGCCATTAAACAAGCAAAAGACGCAAGGCCTGATGTGTTCCCCGAGCCATTAAAGCAGCTTGACGAAAATGGTAAGCCTGTACCGGTAACATCTGACGATGAGCCCGGAGCAGACGGCAGCTGGATGGATATCTATACCGACCTTATCGGTCCTAAATTCGGAACCTCGGCACAGCTCAAATACACCAATGCTTTTTTCGTTTTGGACTATCTTAATAAGGCGCAGCGCCAGTGGACCGAATTTAAATCGAAGAATAACGCTTAATATTCCTGTCGTTTAGCAGCTCTCCCGGTCTTCCGATATTGGAGACATGGGAATAGCCGCCTTTGTTGATCTGTTCAAATCTTACTGTGCAAATTACAAGTACCAGGAGACTCCGCAATCGGCTGTAAAACCCATATACTTTATTAGCCTTGATGTCGAGAATCTGACGGCATCCTTAAAGACGATAAAATTTCCTGCGCTTTTCCTAATGACCCCCGAATCTGACTTTGGAGGCGAAACTATTGATAGCATCACCGAGTCTCAGGAATCGACATTCATAATTCTTTTGCCGCTTCCAAAAAACGATATATCACGCAAAGAAGAGGTTCAGGATGCAGCAAAAAACATCGTAGATCAATTCATCCGGAGAATTCTCCATGATAATAACCTTGGCATTATCCAAGGCTTCAATATAGGCGGAGTTAAAACCGGGCCAATTGAGCGCACCGCAGATTCTTTGTATGGTTGGGAAGCTTCATTTAACGTGGTTGAAGACTTTGACGGTGAAATACAAACCAATGTTTGGGATGACCTGGGCGAACAGGTAATTACTGAAGGAATAGGCGCAATGACAATAGGATCAACATTTACAATATTATAATATGGCAGAAAAGACAAGAGATCTGATTAAACAATTTTTTGAAAGCGGCGATCAGCCAAGTCAGGAACAATTCTATGACTTGTTAGATTCAGTTCTTTTTAAGAATGAATTACCGGCATCTCATTCCCATTCAAACAAGGTTATACTGGATGCTAATACAGCATCTTTTACCACAGCTTTATTGAATAAGCTTAACGGAATTGACACTGGAGCAAACCTGTTCACGCAGGAAATGGTGGAAGATATCGTAGGTAATATGTTTGCTTTAGGCACACAATTAAACGGTTCCTTCTCCTATAATGACGCAACAGGCGCTATATCTTTTACCGGCTCGGCCAGTGGTGGAGGTGAAGCTTCACTTGATCCGGAACAGGTCCGTGATATTATTGGAGCTGCTATTATTACTTCAGGTGTACTGAATATCGCCATTAATGATGCGCAAGACAGTATTTTACTATCTATAGTAGAAACTGCACAGAAGCGTATGGTAAGCGATGTTAAAATTGCTTACTGGGATGCAAAAGTTGAAACTACAGATCCGAGATTATCGGATGCACGTACACCTCTTGCCCATAACCATGACGAGAGGTACTTTACTGAAAGTGAGGTAACCACCCTGATTGCTGCCGCTAAAGCGGAAGCTAAATCGGAAGTTACAACTGCCCTTCGTAACGGTGTCCCGCTAGATGGTGACGACCTTAATAAGCTATATAATTCGTTACAAACCCTTAATTCTATTGTAACAGGTACAACTCCCGATGCGAATAACCTGGTAGGCACCATTCAGGAGCTACTAGCAATTTTCGCCACTTACCCAGAAGGGGTAGATCTGGTTACAGCGTTAGGGAATAAAATTGAAACTTCCGCTATTATTAATACGCTTACCGAAGTTACCTCCGGTAAGGTGCTGGATGCTCGCCAGGGAAAGATTTTAAATGATGCTATTAATGCGATCAATCAGTTTTCAGAAGCGAAAGTAAGAGCTACCGTCTTAACTAGTTTAGACAACACCCAATCAGGAGCCCTTTCGGCAACTGATAGCGTACTGCTTGCTTTCGGTAAAATAGCCAACTTCATTAACGGCATAGCGGCCACGATCAGAGGAACGGCTCTTGTAGGCTATGTACTTGGAACGAATGCTCAAATAGCTGCGGGTGATTCAATATTGGGAGCATTTGGGAAAACTCAAAAACAGATAGATGATTTAGGAACCGGGAAATCTAATAAATTAACGGTGCTAGCGGATATTACCGCTAATTACCCGCTGACAATAGCTGATAAAGACACATCCCGATACGTAACCGGAGCCTTTAATATCACAGTTCCAAGCGCGGTATTTGGTGCTGGTGACGAACTTGTATTGTGGCAAGATGGGACCTCTCAATTCACGATCGTTGCCGGTACTGGTATGACATTACGTTCGGAAAGTAGCTACGTGAAGTCCAGCGGACAATTCACTCCTGTAACGCTACTGTTTAAAAGCCCTAGTATCTGTTATTTATCAGGAGTAAGCATCTAATGATTAGATTAAAGCATAGTTTATCGAGAAGAAAACCCTCTGCCCATATTGATGTGGTAGGGGATTATGATAAAATGATGGACACGCTGTTCGCTGGTGAGCTATCCGGCCAGAACGGTTTTGAGAAATACGGTACTCCTACATCGACAGTAAATTCTACCGGAGTTTCGCTTATTACCACTCCCGCATGGCAAACAGGGCATGGAGTTAGATGCCCCAGAAGGTTTGATACAGGTGTAATTAGAGTCCTTATCAGTAAAGATAACAGACTCTTTATGATGGGTTATTGTGCAGGAGCGACAGATGCTACGCGCGATAATCATTTTTCTTTATGGTCAACTGATTCAACCCATGCAAGCATGGGGGTACGTAATAGTGGAGTAACTACAAGTTTTGGTAATTTTCCCAATGAAGGCGATTTTTGGTCAGAAGATAGATGGTTTGAAATCAGGTATAATGGTCAGCAAGCCGGTAAGAAAATTGAGTTTAGAAGCTGGAAAGCAACAACCGGCACCAGGCCGTTAACGGCAGATCTTATATACACTTTTACAGGTACAGAACCTGCTACCACAGGCGACTATATCGTATTTAAAAGCATGAACGCCACGGATGCGGCAGGTTTTAAAAAGCTTGAAATCCGTGACGAAACTAACGTACTGAAGGATAGCATTCTGTTTACTGGTAACTGGTTCAGGTTTGTACGGGATGGTAAGCCATACATGACCACGATCAATAATGGTAACTACCTTGAATTCACGATTTCCAATACCACAGAAATTATTCTCGCATTAAATATTGCTACAGCTAACGGCCCGGAGATCTCGTACAGCTTGAACGGAGCAGCATATGCCCGGGCAACCAAGCCCAACTTCCAGGGAGTAGGATTCTATACGCTGGCCAGTGGGCTGAATCCCGCGACAACGTACAATGTTAAGATCGCATTAAGTTTACTAGATACCGGATCAAGTATATGGTCACTTGGTTACGGGCTTCATATCAGCGGCATTAAAGGATCTACCGGATTCTTAATAACCAAACCGACAGACAACAGAGATGTGCTTTTCGTATTTGGTGGAAGTATCGTAGCCGGTAACGGTATTACAAGCGATAACTCGCTTGGCGGGGAATACTCCTTCTCTCATTTACTTGGGGATGCTCTTAATATGAGAACTGTAGCCAGGGGATTCGCAGGAACGGGTATTACGCAGATCGGAAGTGCTTCTGTTCCTAAAGCCACTGATAACATCTTCAGTTATATGTCTACAATTAAGATGTACAATGAACTTGTTCCTAAAAAGGTACTTATTTACCACGGTAATAATGATGGTTCTGCTGACGATGCAACCTTCAACACGCACTATTATTCTCTTATAGATCAGATCAGAATAAGATGGCCTTTTGCTGAAATACATTTACTCTCTCCGGTTGCAGGAACTAAACAAGCCCAGATACAAGCTGTAGCTGCTGCTAAAGGTCCTAATTATATCAATCCGGCAGCGTGGGCAAACCAGATCACTACAACAGACGGCTTACATCCGAATGTGAACGGTCACGTTAAGATGAAAGACAATACGCAGCCGGTACTTGTCATTCCGATGCCGAATGCTCCGACTAATCCGGTTACGGATGATACGGCAGATACGTTTAATTGGACTAATAACGCTGCCTATACTGCATTAGCTGATTATCAATTAACTCTTGATGGAGGCACAACCTGGAACACAGTTACAGCTAAACCTTCTGCTATAGGAGGTGCTGTAAACAAAGCTGCTGGTCAGGTCGGAGTAAGAGTAAAGGCCGTCGCAGGTGTGAGCCACGCTTCGTTACCATTATTTAATTTAGTTGCATTCTCTGCACCACTAGCACCAGCAGAGACACCTACTAATTTTGTGGTTGATGATATTAATAAAGCATTCTCGTTTACTTACAGCACAGGGATTACTACCCCTTCTGCATACGAATATAATGTAAAAAGTCGTGGATGGGTTGGTGGAACAGCTAATCCCCAACCGCTATATAATGAGCTATACGCAGTAGGAGAAGTTCAAGTGCGAGTTAAAGCTACCCAGTCAGCATTAGCTTCTGGCATTTTAAGTAACGCTTCAGCTTATACTTCAGCTCAGGATGCTACAATCGGAATAGAACTTAATTTTCCTTTCTATCAAATCGACCCTCTTACTAAGAAGTGGACGAATCTTACTAGCGGGGCTACCTGGTTTGACCACGCCCGAACATCCACTAACGGCTACCTGGCAGCAAATCAATCAGGAAGATTATTGTACGGGCTTAATCCTCAAAATACAGGAGGATATAAATTGCAGTTTTCTAAAGTAAGCACTTCTGCTGATAACGCTTCTATGGACTACGGACTGAGCAATGATGTTGCCGGAAGTAATCACTATAACCAGCTTTATGTGAATAACGTGCTTTCTCAAAATCAACTGAGTACATATAGACCGTATTGGGCATTACATCGCAGGGTAGGTGGGGATATTTACTGGCAATATAGTATGGATGGTACCACCTGGGTGGATCACCAGTTCATTAACAACTACACAGGTGAATTATTTGTGATGCTTCGTATGGGTAAATTCCATTCAAGTATCAGGCCTAGATTACAGATTTTATCTTAATAAATTAATATGCCAACTAAATACTGGATAAAACACACCGTAACCCCCGGCCCCGTAACCGATTCGATTTTAATTGAGCTGGTTGATGAACAGGGCAATCTGGTAATGGCTCCGGCTAATATTACCGGAACGATTGTTACCGGTACGGCTTCGGGAGGCGGATCAATGAGCGTAAATGATAGTAAAAACTTTACTATCCCTACTAATCACAAATTTGTGACTGTTACCCTGGCTCATTTCAGTTACCCAGGCACTATCATCAGCTTTGTCGGCTTTCCTTCACCACAAAATTATCTCGGTATCCCGATTGCGTTTTATGATGGCTCAGCTTTTTTACAGCCAATTATACCGGGTGTAGCAGAGATACCTTACAAGTTTTCGAAGAATTTTATACCGGTAAAGTTTACCACGAATAACCATATTACTCAAAGTGGCCGGGCATCAGTAAATGCTATAACGTTTTCTAGTGCGGTTGGCGATACTGAAATTAGTTTAAGTTGGAATAGCGCTAGATCCTACGCCCCGATGAAAGCTGTTGTGGCGGTAGCTAATCCAGGAAGCGAATTCCCTCGAGGGAATGGCAATGCGGCTTATATTCAATCAATACTCCCTTACTTTAAGGCAAACTATCTACTAAGTCGTGATTTTATTATCACAGCAACCAATAACTCAATCGTGTTTACTTCAAAAACACAAGGTTATGGTTTTGATATGCTTCGGTTGGGTGGCATTCCTGATGGGAATCCTGTTTGGTCTGTAGATAACCTGGTAACCGGCCGCCCGGAAATACTAAAAGACAATTTCGGGTATGAGTTTGAGTTATACTGCCAAACCGCTGATGGCAGTAAGTTTGAATCAATTTACACCACCCGGATCCCGTTAATTAAAGGCGCTGCAGAGGTAGATATCGCCTCTCATCTTCACGATTACCTCGAGCGGGATGTACTTGATATTCCCGGATTGCCAGGCACTCCTTTGGTTTGTACGAAAAGCTGCAGAAAGTATTATTATACCTATGGTGAGAGCTGGGGATCACCGGTAGTAGTAAAGGGACTTACAATTTCTCCGGAATACATTGTATTATCCGGCGGTTTGTCCTTTTTAAGCGCCGCGGTTGTACCTGCACCTGCTTTTTTAGCTCCATCGGAAAACGATCCTGCGAGTGACAAGTTCTTAAGGCAAGGTAAAACCACCACTTCGACAAGAAGCAATCAGCCTCAGTATCTATACTTTTTCAATACCCGTACCTCCAGGCCTGCTGCGAAGTTGAAAGCAAAACTATTTTTCAATGATAGCACAGACACGGTCGTAACGCTGGAAACATTAAACCTGGAAGCATATAAGAAGTATGGCTTCAATGTTCGGTTTGATAAAATTATAAACCCGGCCAATTACCCAGGCAAAACAGTAATAAAGTATCAGGTATGGCTTGAAACGTCTGCAGGTGCAAAGGTATCTGAGTATATCGGCTTTGTTGTGGATTATACTATTCGTAACTGGACAAGGTGTTTTCTACACTGGAGCAGCTGGGGAGCATTGGATAGTAAGATGTGCTTTGGTAAAGGAAATTCGGAATACGAGCTCTCTTATTCTGAAGCTTTTCATATTCATAAATCGGGTTACAATGTACAAGACGGATTAAGTACAATATTTGATTTAAGGCTTAAAAACGAGTTTAAAGTAGCCACCGGCTATATGTTGCAGGATGAGCTTATCCTAAACCGAGACTTCTTTCTGTCGGAACATAAATTCAGGTTTTATAAAGATCAGTTACTTCCAATCAAAGTAACCTCTAAAAATATTCCTGAAACCGAAGACGGCAATAATCTTTTCGCTCAAAGCTTCGAGTATGCCTACCTGTGGGATGAGAATGCTTTTACAGAAGGAGATGTGGATGGATCGGGATTACAAGCCGGCTTAAACATACCAACTTTCACAACATCGATGGGTACCGTACTTATTGTTGACCAGAACGGAAACATAATTACAGAAGTGCCAGCTCCCGGCCAGTACCAGGTAACTGCTTTCACAGCAATTAGAGTAACAAGAAATATGAATAGCGGAATTTCAATAGTAGCAGCATTATGAGTACACTAAATATAGACACCATTCAATTACCCATTAGAACTGAAGCTGAGTGGAGCGCTACAAACCCTGTTCTTTTAGAAGGTGAATTCATTTTTGTAAAACTTGGTAATGCCCGTAAGATTAAAGCGGGCGATGGGGTAACTGCTTTTAATAATCTGCCCTATGTAGCCGGTGCAAATGAGACACCTGTTTCTCCGGCCAGCGAAACTATTCTTGGAATTGTCCAAGAAGCTACAATCGATGAGGTAATGCAGGGCGATGGAGCCAACGAATCCGGTGGCCGGCTATTTGTCAATCCAGGAAAACTAGCCGGATGGTGGGAAATTATAAAATCTGCACTCACTAAAGATGATGTCGACTTAGGTCAGGTTGACAATACCTCTGATATTGATAAGCCGGTAAGTACGCTACAAGCATTGGCATTGGGTGCCAGGCTACCACTATTACCGGATATACTCGACCCGGATGAAATAGACTATACATCCCATTTTACAATGGATGCCAATAATCCGTTGAACCCGTTTGATACTCACGGATGTTCGGGCTTTGCTTCATTTGAAACCGATAATTATGGCTGGCAATTACTTGGCGCGGATGATTCTCCACCGAGATTCAAAGTAAGAACGTGTACGAATAATGTTTGGAGTGAATGGGTAGATTTCGGTGGTGCGGGAGCTACTCAAGTGAGTGGTATATCCAATCTGCAGTCTTTAAATCCTGATATCGTTGGAGAAGCGATAACATTAACAGACTCGAAACGAGGCGGAGTATTTAAAGCAGTTGCAAAGGGTAATCTCAAGGCTGATTATGGAGTACGATTTACCAGTACTGATAATACCAAGATTTGGGAAAGGCAATTCATGCCGAATTATATTGACGCGGCATGGTTTGGTGTGATAGGTGATGGACAGTCGCACCCTGCAAATACCATAATTAACCCTAATACCAATGCCGTCTATGAAACATTAGCGGAGCTTCAAGCTGTATATCCAACAGCCAGGAATTTAACAGATGAAATCGACGGCCTGGCAATTCAGGCTGCTATCAATTATGCTATATTTTTAACCGGTGCAGGTACGAAAGATGTTTTCATTCCTGATGGTGTTTACCGGACTTCAGATACGTTACATGTAGGTTACGGCTATGGTTTTGTAAGCTGCAACTTAATCAGCGGAAAAACTGCTCCCTATGATTCTGGTAGTGGGGTGATGAAGGGTTGTACAATACTTCCACAGTTTAGCGACCGACCAGCAATTAATTTTCAATCCACTCGAATGTCTTCGACCTGGGGGATTAAGGTTTTAGGAAAAAACACGACAAACCCGGGTTATAACAATGTTATTTGGCACGATCCAGCACAATATGTTACTGCAGGCTTGCATGCTAATGCTGATTCTGATACTGCTCCTTATGTAGGAATTTGTGTAGATGGTTGGTCAGGTGCCAGTCCTGCTATTCCTTACCCGGATGTAAATTTTCCTGTAGCTGGTAATATATATGGAATACCAGCACTTACGCAATACAATAAGCCTACAAGTTCAGACATAAGCATAAATTATTCATTTGTAGCAGGGTTTATAGCCGGTTTTGTTTCACAGCCTTCGGGAGCAGATGCAAATGGCGATTTTATCCGATTTGACCACGTTTCCATACATACTTGCAAATATGGAATTAGTATTGGTAACGGCCAGGCGAGACTGACAAGCATTACGAATAGTCAAATAGATACTTGCTGGCATTTATTTACCACAAGTAAACATGGTGCCAAGCGTGGTAGAATTAACCTTATAGAAGGCACACACCTATCCGGGTATCAGGTTTTAAATGTGGTCGAAAGCGGATGGAACGGACCTTTAATGCTTCGTAACTGCTACTCGGAAAGTTTGTTTCTGCTGGGTGTTTTTGGGTTCAATCGTAGCGCCGCCTGTGCTATTAAATTTGAAGGGTGTGAATTTACCTTCGATCATTCGAACGGGGTGCCCGGGTTTCTAATATCTACAGGTTCAGTGGCTAAAATTTCTTTTGATACCTGCAGAATGGCCGGAGCACTAACAGTTGCCGGAACGCGTGGACCGTTTGAAATGGATGGAGTTTCTACCCAAATAGAAATAGGCAGCTACCACACATCTGTAGTCGGAAACAGCCTGGAATTATGGAAGAACCTTTTACAGTTTACCGGTGGCTTCGCATTTATAGGGTACGGTAAAAAGAGAATGCGCGACTGCAAATTACTTTCTGATAGTTTAGCGGGAGGAACATTTGACAGTTATAATTTTGAGGGTCTGGGCTACGAAGATCACTATTCATATACAAACTTCGGGGATAATATCACGGGATATTTTGGCAACTCCGGTTACCGAGGGGACAAGGGTTACCAGGTTTGGTTCAGAAATTCAGGAGACCTTATTGCTACCAGCGTGACCTTATCTGGATTAGTTTTGACCATTGTTGGACTGAACGGCCAGTACCCACATAATTTAATCAGGGTGGGAGATATCTTACAAGACCTGGGCCGCGGTATAAATTATCTTATTTATGAGTCGACCGGAAGCGGAAACTTCAAAGGGTTAATGCTGAATGGATTTAGAAAGAATGCTAACGGCACTTTCTCTTACGAGAACGGAGTTACTGAATCTAACCCGGTAAGCGGCAATACTCATTTTATAGCTTGCAGTTTTAATAGGACGGCTAATTATAACGCCTTAATCGGTGATGCCACCAGCAATAGCCAAGTAATTACTGGTGTTATTAATGCCAATAATGAAGGAAATGCGAGTGCTGGCATGTTTGCCGGAGCTATAGACGAAAAGTCTTTCATTTACGCCTATGTGGTTGAAGGCAACAATCCTACTGTAAGAAAATCTCACTGGTACGGTCCGTTTAGTTTCGTGAGCAAGGACACCGTGAACTTCACAATAACTTTAAATCAAAATTTAGGGGTAACCGGCAGGGTTTACTTTTTCAATGTTTGTCAGTACTAAAAATTACTATGATCAAATTAATCACTATAGCTCTTCTTATTCTAGGAATTGGAACTGCAAAAGCACAATACACCTTAACGCATATCCTTAAAGTCGATAGCGGCTATTTAACGCCTGAATTAACTAAGCACAACATTATTAAACAGGTGGATGAAGGTGTAGACACAATCAGAACGACCTTGCTCTTAGGCAAAATTCAAACCGGCACAACCAAATTTCAGGGCGGTACTACCAGCTGGGAGTTCGGGTATTATGTTCGCAGCAAACATATATACCTCGACAGGAACCGTCGGCAGCTGAACCCCATTTTATTCAGAGTTTTTTACGTTGGTGAGCCTTGGTGAGATGAAAAATAAAACCGACCGATTAAAGGATAGAAAGTTTAAAAGCCAAAACGAAGTACTGGAATCGCTTAATACTTTCTTTTCCAAAAAGGAACGAATTGAAGCAGTAGACAGGCTATTTATTAACACCAACAAAGCTATATGGAATGGAAAAGAACAGCAAACAGGATAGGAAAACGATAAGCAAAGAGTGGCATGAACTGGAGTATGCCGCTAAATTTCTCCAAGTCAAAGAGTGGGAGTTGCTTAAAGCAATGGATGAATTGAAAACCAATAACCGGGCTTCAATTTATGCCTTTTTTGAGTCCTTAAAAACGAATTAATATTAAATAACATATCTATGAAAAACTACAAAACCACCTTAACAGGAATTCTTCTGGCCATCTGCTATGCAGTAAAACCCATTTTAGAAAAAGGCGAATTAAGCCTCCAGGACATTATCATTTCAGTACTTATTGCTGTGATGGGTTATTTCACCAAAGATGCCGGCGTAACCGGAAAAGCTATTTAACAGCATCCCGAAATCTGATGGTTGAAATCATAAACGAACGAGGTGAGATAATGGAATATTCTTCGGCCATAGGAATACCTGTGGAGCGGAATAATCCATTATTTAATGATGCTGATAAGTTTTTTCAGGACATTGTTTATCCCGGAAAGGCTCCATTATCGCCAAGGAACAAGGCTTTCTTCAAGAACGGTCAGCTGGTTGATGCACCAAATTCGGCTTATGAATTTAATGTACAGGTTAAAGTAAGAGGGTTTCATCTGTTATCTGGCACACTCAGCTACAAAGTAGCTGATGAGGCGTACGATTTTACCTTAAAAGTGAATTATGGCGCAGTTGCTAAAAAAGCACAAACAACCAGGTTGCCAGAGATCAGAAGCAATGACTCGTATCTTCCTACACTTACTGAAGCGCAATGGAAAACCCATCTTAAAGACACTTGCCAGAATCCTCAAAATTATCATTATGCGTTTTTTCCTGTAAAGAATAATTATCAGGTTGCACCATACGCTAATTATGGTTATACCAATTATTATGATTTCGCATCGCAAAGCTTTCCACTAAAAGCCCCTGCAGACGGTGTGCATGATGAAGGGTTCAACTGGACAACTTCCAACACACCTTTTTTCAAGCTAACCTACATCGTGAAAAAAGTTATAGAGTACCTGGGCTTTCAGGCCGATGGCAGTTTCTTTAATGCTGATAATGACAAACTTTATATCTACAACCGCTATGATGTGAATAGAGGTATTGGAGGAGCCGCACCCATCGCGCCTTCGATGAACATCTATTCGAGCATGACCTTTATGCCGAATATTACTATTGCAGATTTTTTTAAACTTTTAAGATTGCGTTTGAGAGCTTCTTTCTCATTTAATCTTGAGAATACAACCGTTTTGGTTGATAACATTGAAGAAAGTTTATCGCGAAAAAAGGTAATTGATATCGATCAATTTATTGAATCGGTTACAGAAATAGAATCAGCAAAAAAGAAGGGTTATACAGTTACATTAAAGCCTGATCCGGAAAATCCGCTATATAGTATAGGCGGTAAATCTTACCCAACAAACAGGCTGGTTATTGCCGAAGGAGGCGAAGAAATTGAAATCGACTGTGGTACCCTTAAGCAAACCGAGAGTGGCCCGACTACTAATCAAGAGCTAAGGATAATGTGGCCGCCTCAACAAAATAATGATTTTACGACGAGTAACACATGGCCGTTGCTATTATTAAAGTACAACGGCATGCAGCCAAAACAGGTAGGTCCGGTAAATTCATTTTATCCAACTGCAGAAGCTTTTGACCTTACACTAAAAGATTCTGTTTACTTCGAGTTTTTGAATAATGCCAAAAAGCTAAGCATTACAGCAAACATACCACCGGCTGAGCTTAAAAAAGTTAATAATCACAACGGCGTGATCGTATTTACCAGTAAAGAGGGAGCCAAAACCCCTGCCTTGATCGAAAAAATGAATTACGATCTGGCTAATAAAAGCTTGCTAAAAGTTAAAATGAATGTTTTAACATTAGAGCTTAATGAGTATCCGGCACGGGTTGAGCTGCTTGCGGCCACCGGCCAAAGCCCTATATCTACTAATACCATGGATCTATATAAAATATACTTCGATCCATCAAAGCATAATTTCACCAAAGTGCAGCCTGAGTATGTTATACCAGGTATGACAACCTCCTGCGATACCATTGATGTGCCGACCGACAGTGGCGGTGCCGGCGGACAGATAGGCCTGGTGACACGCATCGGCGGCCCTTATGCAACGAATGGTTACCAGGTTAGAGTTAGAGAAGCGCAACCTCAATATGCTGAGCGCTTTGGAGTAAAATACTATTTTACTAAAGCTGCAAATTACTGGTATACAAATATCCCTTACCCTTTAAGCATGGGATTTTTTGCCGCCAATGGTTTAAATCCTGCACTAACTGTACCACAACAGCAAGTAAATAATGGGTTGGCGTTTGAGCATTTGTGGATAGTGTTTTAACACTCCTCCCTGTCGTTTATCAGGCATTAGCATCAACCGAACTTAGGGCTTTACACCTGCCCTATGGATACCAAAGATTATAATAAGGAAGTCCGATCCTGGACTAAAGCCACTCACCGCAAAATGAGAAACGAGGTGCTTCGCCTCGTTCTAAATGTGGGACCCGGCTACGAAAATTTCTATGCTGATACCAAGCAATACGGCGGTGAGATTAATCGGATTGGTTTCAAATTTCCTTATTACATGGTTTTCGTGCATAAGGGTGCAGGCCGCGGGTATGGCGGTTTAGCGAGCCTTAAACGTTTTAAAGATGCCGGTAATTCTGCGGCCATCTGGAAACAAAAGAGAATGGGATCCGGACGCCGCAAAGCAAAACCCTTCTTCAATCCGGTGATAGAAGCCGAGCTTCCTCAGCTTGCTGATATTATCACTGATCATAAAGGCCAAAAGGCTATAGACAGGATCCAGAACGCATTCAACAAACTTAAAATCGACTAATATGGCCTCAGAAATTCCAAAGTCCATACGGGCCACCCTTTTTATTGATGGCAAGCCTGCATCCAATACAATGAAAGGTATTGAGGCGGATGCTAAGCGCTGTTTTCTTGAATTAAAAAATCTGGAAAAAGGTACAGAGGCCTGGAACAAGAAAATGAAAGAGCTGCAGTCTCATAAACGAGAACTTGCAGGCCTCAACTCTAAAATTAATGAAACAGCAGGTCTTTTCGGTTTCCTGAAAACTGAGGTAGGAAAGTTTGGTGCGCTGGCTGCCGGGTACCTGGGCTTTCAGTTCATCACTGATAGTTTCCGCGGGATTATTATGGGTAATGCCGAGCTATCAGATTCCTTTGCTGATGTAAGGAAGACTACTGGACTTTCTGAAGAGGGAGTTAGGCGTCTGGCAACTGAGTTTAAGAATATCGATACTAGAACTCCTCAGCAACAATTATTAGGACTTGCCGAGGTTGCCGGTAAACTCGGCGTGTCCGGAGAACGAGATGTTTTAGGTTTCGTTCGCGCAGCCGATCAAATAAGCGTAGCTCTGGGTAAAGATTTAGGCAATTCAGAAGAAGCTATCAATAACATAGGAAAGCTTGTTGAACTCTTTAAGGTTAAAGATGCTTACGGCCTTGAGGATTCCATGATACGAACAGGTTCCGCGATAAACGCACTAGGTGCCGCAGGTACCGCCAGTGAAGCTTACCTGGTTGAATTTTCTAAACGAATGGGTGGCATCGCACCTCAGGCGAACTTCAGTATCGAGAGTATTCTTGGATTGGCTGCCACTATGGATGAACTAGGTCAACCGGTCGAAGCTTCTGCGACAGCGATAGGGCAGTTTGTTACTGGTATTGGAAAAGATCTACCTGGCTTTGCCCGAATTGCCGGAATGAGCGTTAAGGACTTTTCCAAGCTGTTAAAAGAAGATGGTAATAAAGCACTACTCGAAGTGCTTAAAAACCTCAAGAGTACAGGTGAAGGTGTAGAAGGGTTAGCTGAAAAAATGGGACTCGTTGGCGAAGATGGCGCCAGAGGTGTGGCCGCTTTGGGCGCACTTTCCAATAATCTTGATTTATTGGTTACCAGGCAGAAACTCGCTAACGATGAATTTGCAAAAGGTACGAGCCTGAAGGACGAGTACAATATAAAAAATGAAAACTTCGCAGCTGTATTAGAGAAAACCGGTAAATCCGTAAAATCACTAACTAGCAACGCTGTGCTGACTGATTTTCTAAAGAATATTGTGGTAGGCTTTAAGGATTTACTGGACTGGGGTAATAAAAACGCCAGCCTTCTTGTAAATCTTACAAAATTGATACTTGTAGGTGCAGTTGCCTGGGGAGCGTACCGAGCAGTAATACTACTTAGCACCTTCGCAATGGATGCATATGCTGCCAGGATAGTTCTGGCAAGAACAGCTACAATTGCATTTGCTGGTATACAGGCTTTGTTAACCGGTAATACTCTTAGGGCGCAGGCCGCAATGAGAGCGTTAAATCTGACGGCCTCCGCAAATCCTTTCGTAGCTGTAGCTACTGCAGTCATTGCCTTGGTAACGGCTATCGCTCTATTTTCCAAATCTACGTCCGAAGCTCAGCGCGTTCAAGAGGCCCTTAATGGTGTTGAAACTGAGGCTTCAAAAAACAGGAACGATGAGATTCAAAAAATTAAAGATTTAAAGGGTGTAATTGATTCGGAGACAACATCCAGACAGCAAAAATTACAAGCAGTTGCACAATTACGAAACGTGATGCCGGCAGCTCTGAAAGATTTGAAAGATGAAGAAGTCTTAACCAACGCTGGCACCATAGCCATCAATAAATACATCAAGGCACTTGAAGAAAAAACTCTGGCCGAGGCTGCGCAATCAAAAATCAGGAAGCTGCAAGAGCGTAATATCGAAATTGAAAATGGTGCTGTAAACGATACCTCGGTATGGCAGGATGTTAAGGCTTTCGCCACTTCCGGAAACATCAATCAACTAAAAGATAACCGGAAAAAGTTCGGCAAGCAGAATGCCGGTGAGGAACTTGAAGAAAACACCCGTCAAATTAAAGCCATACAAGAGAAATATGGTGCAGGAATGGTTAAAAATCTACTGGACACCAACGAAGTAACAACTGGAGGAAAAAGTACCGGAGGATTATCTGATACAAAAAAACAAAGTCAGGCTGAATCTGATGCTAAAAAGGCACTGAAGGAATTTGAGCGCCTTAATGCCGAATACAAAAAACTTGGGATCGACCGTCTGAACGATAAGCTAAGCCAAAACGAAAAAGAAGTAGCTCAGGAAGCACAGAAATATGACGCCTTAATCGAAAAGGAAAAAGCCTTCCTGAAAATGAAAGGCATTACGCCTGGCCAGCGCGCTCAAACCAACTCGAATATCGCTACCCTTGAAGCTGATAAAGAGAAAGCTGTGTCGGACCTGCGTGTAAGGCAGGAAGAAGAAATGGTCGAGAAGATAAAGAATTTGCGGATTAGTTTGGGTCATGTACATGAAACCGAATATCAAAAGGAAATTGACCAGCTTAATAAATTCTATGATGAAGAGGAGAAGAAATTTGCAGGAAACGAGAAGTCTTTGGCAATATTAAAATCTTCTCGGATTAGTGATTTATCAAAAGCGGAATTAAGTGAAAAAGAGCGCTTAGAAAAAGAGAAGCTTGCTATTGAGGCCCAATATGAAACGCTTTCCGGTGGTAAAAATGAGAATAAGCTTGCCAAGATTAATAAAAAGTATGATGATGAGATTGAGGCACTTAAACTTAAGTTCAGAAAACAGCTTCAATTAACAAAAGAGTTCACGGATGCAGTTGATGCTATTAATAAGAATCGCGACGCGGAAATAAAAGCTACAGCCATAACGAGAGCGCAGGAGAAGAAAGATTTTGAAATAGAGATGGCGCAGCTCGCATCTGATTCAGCTTTCAACATTATGGCGAATAATCGCCAGGCAGAAACAGACGCCGCAATCGATGCTATTGAGAGACAGCGGAAGGCCGAGCTGGACAATAAAAACTTAACTGAAGGCCAGAAGCAAGCCATCAACGATAAATTTGACAAGCGTGTTAAAGCCGAAAAAGAAAAAGCCTGGAAAGCGGACCGTAATGCAGCGATTGCTCAGGCCGTTATTAATGGTGCTCTTGCTGTAACTAAAGTATTAGCGCAAACCGGAACATTGGCAGGTTTTGTTATTCCTGCTATAGTAGCTAGTACGGTAGCCCAAATCGCTGTTATCGCATCTCAAAAACCTCCACAATTCGCCCAAGGTGGTTTCTCAAATTCAGATCCATCCGGGTATGTAGATAAGGAAACCTTGTTTGCCAGATCGGCAACCGGAAGGCCTTTCATTGCTGGAGAAGCTGGCCGTGAATGGATAGCGCCTAACTGGATGCTTCAAAACCCTCGCACTGCAAACATTATTGGTATGCTTGAAGCCGCCAGGCAGGAGAAACGAACTTTTGCTGTTGGCGGGTATAATGGAGATGCAGTAACAACCGCTGCACCAGCTTATGATTTTGCAAGATTAGAAGGTATTGTTTTTGGCCTGGCTGAAACCGTGAAAATAGTTGATAGCAAACAAGTGATTTTATCTCACAATTATTTGGAAGAAGAACAAGCCAGAAGGGTACAAATTAGGACTAGTGCTGGTGCGTAAATTTTTTATAGATTAGTGGGACCTAAACTATTTCACATGAAATTAAAACCCATTTCACTTTTTCTTTTTTACTTTGTTTTCACTGGCTGTACTAATAATCAGCCCGGAGGTGTAAAATCGTCAAGGTTAGACACCGTTGCTGAACCAACTACATTAACTAGTCCATCTGCATCTGAAACGGACTTTTCGCCAACACAAGGTTACATTGCAAGTAAACGTATTGCTTTTCAAAGAAGATTTCTAAACGCTAATAAGGAAACGAAAGCAACTATTCAAAAGGAATGGTTTAACTGGATTAATACCTATTTAGTCGATTCTTTGCATTCAAATGCAGAAAAATTTAATTGTAAGATTAATTATAGAAACGCGGACTTGATAGTTGGGGATTATATAGTGATAGGTGAGTTTGATATCGGTAACCAGTTATATGTTTCCACTCAGGAAAATTTTAAAACTGCAACTGCTCAGCGAAATAGCTTGTTATATAAAAAGTTATATAGCGTAGATGAAAGCAAATCAGTTGTAATGGCATTCAAAATTAAAGAAGTTGAACAAATGCTGGTTAATAGGATTGGAGATAAATTAGATGATCCTGTGATATCGATTAACCTTGTTTCAATAAAAAATTAGCCGTAGAATGTATAAAGGCCAGCCAGCTATTATTTGCATGGCCTTTTTTATATCCTTTACGCTATAAATTGTATCTGCGTAAATTCTTCAAACCCATCTTGCATCTTTATAACCGAACTCAACTGATATTCTTCGTCAAGGTGGGAATATCGTAAAGTTGTTTCTATTCTTTTATGGCCTAATATTTCCTGCAGGCCGTAAATATTTCCAACGGTGGTCATGTACAAATACCCAAATGTATGTCTACCCACGTGAGCGAAAACTCGTTTATTTATACTGGCTTTCAACGCCAAGTCTTTTAATGTCCTATTATATTCAACTTGCGTGGGAAGGTCGAAATAATAGTACGTGGTGGTATTTATGAACTGTTTCGCCAGTGGAGAAAGTGGTATTATTAATTCCCTCCGTCTTTTTGCGTTCTTATTTGGTATAAACTTCAAGAAGTCCTGCCCTATCAACCATCGCGAACCGACGCGATAAACATCGGATATCCGGAGCGAGGTGAAGCACGTGAACAGAAAAGCCTTCAAAACATTCCTCTCAATTTTCGTTAAGGTATTATTTCCCAAAAGGTCGATGAAACGTATTATTTCTAATTTGTTCAAAAAAATTGTTTCTGTTTCCGGGTTAGGATTCGGGAACTCGTGCGCCTCTTGCTTAACATATATCATTGTCTCTCCGGATGCTTTTTTCAGGTAAGCTTTAACTACTTTAATTCTGTCCCAAATATTTAATGGTTTATAAAATTTTCCAGGCTTAAATTGTTTCCGTTGGAGGAAGCTTTTGTAGCCTGCCATCCATTTCTTATCAATGTTCGCAAATAGGGATAAAGGATCGTACTCCATCACCAAACGCATCACTGCAATAACATTTTGCCGGGTTTTCCTTTCAATCTCCTTCTTTTCAAGAAGCCTTAGGCTCTCCACCTCCATGTATTTATAAAAACAGGATTTTTGGTCAAAGCCTTTTACTTCCCTGGAAAAACTCTGGATATTCAGTGGCTGGTTCCGGAGACGGTAAGTCGTTAAGATATTGCTGTATTTTGCTAATTCAGCTTTTATGATAAGATTAAAGTCAAAACATTCCGAATCAGCATCCTTCCTAGATTTCAATTCGCATTTATCCCGATTAATTAATTCAGCAGGCCAGCGAAGCTTAAGGTTAAACTCCCTATGCTTGCTATCAATAACCACCTGAATATAAACGGTAGCATACCCATCAGAGCCTACATACCTTTTATCATAAAATAATTTACTGCTAAAACTGAACATTTCGCTAGAATCCATACTCGGAGTAATCTCGGAGTAGCGGGCAAATACTTCAGCTAATAGGACCTTCAAAAAGCCGTGTGAATGGCTTTAAATAGTCTCTACCGCATTTCTACGGCAGAGATTTCTTTTTTCGTACCCAGCGCCGGAGTCGAACCGGCACGGTTTCCCACAGGTGTTTGAGACCAGCGCGTCTACCAATTCCGCCAGCTGGGCATTGCTATGTTAGCGGGTTGCAAACTTATTCAAACTCTCGCGAATTCGCAATAAATATTTTTGTCTGTAATAGATATCCTTGATTTTCAGGAGAAGAGTTTCTTTCTCACTATCCTCTTTTGTTTCAAAGCCTGATGTAAGTGAGGATAAGTCAGATTTTAAGTTGGATTCAATCTCCTCTATTTGCTTCAAAGTAGTTGATAATACATTCTCATCAGGGTCCATTTCCAGTTCCATCAGCGCTTCATTCACATCCATCATCTCCATCAAAAACTCCTGTGGGAGCTGATACTTCTCCCCTTCCAGCGCATGTCCGTGCAGGTGGAGCAGATACTCAAGCCGCTTTTGCGGATTTGATAAAACGTGGTAAGCTTTATTATTTACAGTTGAAAGTTCAAGAATCTCCTGCTGTTTTTCTTCAGGCTCATTGATATAAAAATCAGGATGATAGGTTTTACTAAACTCATAAAATTTGCGTTTTACCAGACTTTCATCAATGTTAAAAGATTCGGGAACAGCGTAAAAGTCAAAGTAATTCATCCTATTTTAGAACGTACTTGTGGAATTCATTCCCAAAAATAAACACCATTAAGGCTACCAGAATGACGAACCCTACTATTTGAGCTTTTTCCATAAACTTATCTCCCAGTGGTTTTCCCTTAATCATTTCTATAACAAGAAACACAGCATGCCCACCGTCTAATGCAGGAATAGGCAATAAGTTCATAAAAGCCAAAGCCATAGAAAGCAAACCAACCAGGCCCCAAAATTTGATCCAGTTTACCTTTGCGCCAAACATATGGGCGATACCTATGGGGCCGGCAAACGCCTTTCGTGCACTAACTTCACCTTTAAATACTTTACCGAATCCTTTAGCATTATCAGTAATAGAACTCCATGCTTTAGCTGCGCCAACGGGCAGCGATCCTAATAATCCATATTTTTGTTGTTCCTGGGGGATCTCCAAACCATCAGGCTTAAAGCCGATTTGACCCGCTGTATCGACAGCTGTTGTAAGTTTTACAGTATCCGCAGCACGAAAAACAGCCAGGGTTACCGTTTTATTCTTTTGCGATTGCAATTGGTCACGTACTTGATCTAAAAACGTAACAGTAGCGCCATTAACGCCTACAATTTTATCACCCGACTTGAGCCCAGCCTTACTAGCATTACTAGCAGGGACGACTTCTCCTACCGAGGCAATAAGCCTTGGAGTCACAAACTCAGCAATTCCATGATCGGAAACCTTTTCGAGCACATTGCTGGGCACTTTAATGGTTTTCGTTTCATTGCTTCGTAATACCGTTAATTCGCTACCTCCTAACAGGACTTTCGAACTTGCAACCTCTTCAAAACGCTGAACTTTCTTCCCATTTATTTCCAAAATTCTGTCTCCATTCTGGAGGCCAATTTCTTTTCCGATAATGCCTGGAGAAATTCCGTTAACCAGCTTATCGTTGGGTATAAATGTTTCTCCGTATTTGAATGTTAATACCCAAAAGATTAAAATGCCGAGAATAACATTCACAGTTACCCCTCCAAGCATAACAATTAAGCGCTGCCAGGCTGGTTTAGACCGAAATTCCCATGGCTGCGGAGGTCCGGCTAATTGTTCGGTATCCATCGATTCATCAATCATACCTGCAATCTTTACATAGCCCCCTAATGGAAGCCAACCGATACCATATTCGCATCCCTTATAATTAAAGCTGAATAATTTAAAGCCCCAGGCATCAAAGAAGAGGTAGAATTTTTCGACTTTAATGCCGAAAGCACGCGCTGCCCAAAAATGGCCTAACTCGTGTAAAACAATAAGTATAGATAATCCCAGCAGAAGCTGGCCAGCCATAACAAGTCCGTCCATTCGTATAAATATTTTGTTTTAAGATTGATTTTTCAATATGTTGTTACTAATTCCTCCGCCAAAATGCGGGTTTCCTTATCTGTTTCTATAAAGTCGTGCAAAGATGGCTTTTTTAAATAAGACATTTTATCCATGCACTTCTCAATCACATCACTCATCTGTAAAAAACCAATGCGGTCTTTCAAAAATTCAGCCACAACAACTTCGTTAGCTGCATTAACCACGCATGGCATGTTTCCGCCTTTTTCCATCGCTAAAAACGCCAGTGCAAGATTTCTAAAGGTATTTTTGTCAGGTTGTTCGAATGTTAATTGAGGATAGCTTAAAAAGTCGAAACGCGGGAAACGATTATTTATTCTTTTGGGATAAGCCAGAGCATATTGAATAGGGAGCTTCATATCCGGCAGTCCCATTTGAGCTTTCATAGAGCCATCTGTAAACTGAACAATGGAATGAATAATCGATTGCGGGTGAACGATCACATCAATTTGCGATGCGTTTAAGTTAAATAACCATTTAGCTTCAATCACTTCCAATCCCTTGTTCATTAAGGTGGCCGAATCGATCGTGATTTTAGCACCCATCACCCAATTTGGGTGTTTTAAAGCTTCGTTCTTGCTAACCTTAGAAAGGAAGTCACTATCTTTTCCTCTAAACGGACCTCCTGATGCGGTGAGGTAAATTTTTTCGATAGGGTTTTGCTCTTCTCCCACAAGGCACTGAAAAATGGCTGAATGTTCCGAATCGACCGGTAAGATCTTCACACCATACTGTCTAGCCAATTGCGTGACCAATTCGCCGGCTACAACCAATGTTTCTTTGTTAGCCAATGCGATGTCCTTACCTGCTTCAATAGCGGCAAGAGTTGGCCGAAGACCCGAAAATCCAACTAAAGCCGTAAGGACAATATGCGTTTCAGGAAATTTTGCGGCTTCAATGAGTGCGGCTTCGCCGGATAATACTTTAATTTCTGTATGAGATAATGCCGATTTAACTTCCTGATATTTTTCGGTATTTGCCACCACAACCAACTGTGGCAAAAACTCAAGAGCCTGCTCAATTAGTAAAGAAGCATTGTGGTTTACCGTTAGTACGGAAACCTTGAAGAGTCTGGGATTCTCCCTGATCACCTCAAGTGCTTGTGTTCCAATACTGCCCGAAGAGCCAAAAATGGCAATGTTTTTAGTCAACTTAAATTAAATTAAATCTGGAGTGCTCAGCTGCTCTAATCTGATATCAGGAAAGCGTTCAATGAATCCGCAATCTTCCGGTCGTTTGATAATCTCGGCACCTTATTTTGTCCGCCCAATTTCCCCTCAGCCTTCATGTATTCTCTAAAAGCATCTGCTCTTAATGTACGTATCTTTAACGGTTGAAGGATGTTTCCTTTGATCAAATCGAAATAATAAATATTTTTCTTTTGAAGCGTTTCGTCAACCTTTAACCGAAAGGCATCCAAATCAACTGGCGGTTTGGAAAACTCGATATACCATTCGTGGTAAGGCAATTCATTATTAATCGAATTAACCTGCGGGGCAACTGTAAATTCGGTTATCTCTACGTTTTCCTCAGCAGCTACAGTCAGCAACGAATGTTCAACTTCTTCACCAATTACATGTTCGCCAAATGCGGATATATAATGCTTTATGCGACCAGTAACCAGGATTTTATAAGGATTTTTAGAGACAAATTTGATAGTATCGCCAATACTGTAACCCCATAACCCGGCACTGGTATTTAAGATTAATGCATAGTTTTTGTTTAGTTCTACTTCCGATAATTGAAGACGCGTTGGATTTTCATTAAAGTATTCTTCTGTTGGAACAAACTCGTAAAACATCCCTGCATCAGCCAGCAACAGTAAACTTTTATCAGATTGCGAATCCTGGTAAGCTATAAAACCTTCGGAAGCGGGGTATGTTTCAATGGAGTCGATTTTCTTGCCAATGATCTCTTCCATTTTCGCCCGATAGGGCTCAAAATTTACGCCTCCATAAACAAAGAGACTAAAGTTTTTAAAGATGTCTTTGATCTTCTTCCCGCCCGATTTGGAAGAAAGCCTATCAAAATACATTTGAACCCAAGGCGGTATTCCAGATATCAGACGCATATCCTCATTGTACGTTTCTTCTACAATCGCATCTACCTTTTGCTCCCAGTCTTCAATGCAATTTGTTTTATAAGACGGAAGCCGGTTCTTTTGAAGATAGGCTGGCACCAGATGGGCAACTATACCTGATAAGCGTCCGGTTTTTATTCCGGCATGCTCCTTCATAACGGGACTGCCTTGCAGAAAGATCATCTTTCCGTCAACGAAATCTGTTTTGCCGGTTTGGTGTATATACGTTAAAAGCGCATTTCTTGCCGCTTTAATATGCTGAGGAATAGATTCTTTAGAGATCGGAATATATTTTACTCCAGAGGTAGTTCCTGAAGTTTTTGCAAAATATGCAGGTTTCCCCGGCCAAAGAATATCCGGTTCACCATCAACTACACGTTCGATATAAGACTTTAGTTCCTCATAATCACGGACAGGAACCCGCTTTTTGAAATCTGCGTAAGTCTTAATTTCAGAGAATTGGTGGTCTCTGCCAAAAACTGTTGAGCCAGCCTTTTTGATCAGCTTTTTAAAAACTTTTTGTTGAGCTTCAGGTGCATTTTTTTTCCATTTATTATCCCTCCATACAATAAGAGCGGCAAAGGGCTTGCTTAATGCAGCTTTGATTCCCATCTTTTAGATAATGTTATCCATTACATCAGGATCCTGATCGCCAGTATATTCACTCATCATGCTGCGGTAGGCTACTGAAAGCGCTACACTGGAAAGTGGAACAATCAAGAAGGAATTTATAAAGAGCACAAGGAAGCCCAGGGCGAGATATTCCCTCTCATCCAAATAAAGATAGAGCGCATGGAATACGGCAAAAAAGGATAATAAGATTAATAGTTTAGTGAAATTTCCACGTGTAATAGCCAGGCTTAATCTTAGAGCTCTCAATGGCTGAACTTGTCTATCAATGATAAAAAAGGGAAAGAATAGAATCCTTAATGACGCTATAAAAATCACCAACCTGGCGAAGGATATTGCGATGTTAAAAACGGCCGTTGGACCAACAAGGTAAATTATTGGGAATCCGAGTAAAAAACAAGCTGCTAAAATCAAAACACAGCAGATCATAAAGTAAAACAGCCCTAAAAAAAAATCAAGCACTTCTTTAGTTGATGGAGTAGCTTTTATAAACGACACCTCATTTTCCTCCTTATCTAACGCATGAAAAATGTATTTGATAATGGTGAGTTGACAACCCAGGTAGCTTAACACTATAAGGATTAAGAATAATATTTTAATTAAATAGGGTATCCCGCTTAGCGTGGCTGATAAAATTGTTGAAACTGTTGGAATTAAAAACAACAAAACGCAAAGGCCCATGATCGAGAAATAATATCTCTTTAAAACTATCCTGGCAGATTGTATTACATCATTTACAGCAAATGTACTTTCCTTAAGAAAATCGATCATGAACGTTTTAAAATAACCCTTTTAATAAAATCCTGTATAAACCCCAGGCCGTACGCGCTTAGCTGGATAACGGCTGCAAATATGCTTAAAAATGCAACATTTACAGATTTGTTTACACTTAGTGAGTGAAAAAATATCAGCACCACATATAGCACAAGAAAGAAATTCGTAATCACCAAAATTGGGTGCTGAAAAACATTAGCCAGGACAGTAATTATCAAAAACACTGTGAATGCTGCCGGGAAAAAATGCACCAACTTTAATTCGGAAGGAAAAAATTTATATACGTTGATACGGGCCCTTCCAAAAAAATGAAGTTGCTTATAGAACTGGATAAAGCTGGTTCGGCGCTTATGATAAACAATCGCATCGGGCACCAACCCGATCTTAAAACCGAATTTATGAATTCGGATACTGAACTCAATATCTTCCCCTAAACGGGTTAATATAAAGCCCCCGCTTTTCTCCCAAACTTTTCTTGAAATACCCATATTGAAGCTTCTCGGATGGAACATGCCGCCAAGATTTTTTTTATTCCCACGAATACCGCCTGTAGTAAACGGCGAGGTCATGGAATAACTTATCGCCTTTTGTATGGGAGTAAACGAATGATGGGCTGCATCCGGACCACCGTAAGCATCGAGCTGATGCTCTAGAATAAAATTGTTAACGTTTTGGAGATAATCTTCAGGGATTAAGCAATCTGAATCGAAAACAATGAAGTAACTACCTTTTGCCCTGGCAAAACCGTAATTGCGGCTAAAGCCTTGTCCTTCGTTTCCTTTAAAGTAATAGCTTATTTGCAGTCTGTCTTTGTAACTGTTTACAATCTCCTCAGCTTTAACTTTAGAACCATCTTCGATAACTAATACCTCAAACTGGGTGTAAGTCTGCTTCGTTAATGTGTGAAGCAACTCGTCAATTTCATGAGGGCGATTGTAAAGGGGGATGATTATGGAGAAAAACAATTTTTTAGATGTGGAAATTAAGGTATTGTGCTTTATGGATGTGCAAATATGCAGATTAACTACTAAGGCTCAAATATATGTTTGAATGTCTCAGGTGAAATTTGATTAGCCACAAAGTCTCAAAGACACGAAGATATTAGCTCGCATTTGTAATCTTCTCATTCGCACATTTTCCCATCTGCACATCTATTCCGTTTTCTT
>DASWMZ010000166.1:0-2669 GCA_036399495.1 Pedobacter sp. | reverse complement strand
AAGGAGTCTCTTTTCCTTTCATCAATCATGACTTTTAGTTGTTCCTTCGACAACTTCACCATCCGTGCCGGGAAATCAATACAGGCAATTTCATCAACTTGAATTTGTTGTGCCCTTAAAAAGGAAAAAGCATAAAGGCAAATGATGAACAGTTTTATTCTTTTTGTGGTCCCGTTTACTTTCATAGTCATAAATTATTAATTGTCTGACCGCTTCTACTTTTACATTTGCGGCTTTATTCTTCTCACACATTGCTGCAGTGGTGCAACCAACTGAAGCTGAGGTGTGGAAATGCTTACCTCCTCACCAGCGGCCTGCTTGTTGCTTTAAGATAAAAATAATTCTTCATTTCGATTGGCCGTGCAGCGGCAAACAAGTATTTGAACACCAACTTGCGAATTGAAAAGAGGCCCTAACTTGCGGCACGGTTGGAACAGGAAATGAATAGCAATTTTGAAACAGTAAACCAGGAATTGAACTTTTAGACTATGGCTTCAGGATTTTTTGCTTTGTTAGATGATATTTCGGCGTTGGTAAAAGCAAGCGCTGCGAGTTTAGATGATATACCCGCCCAGGTTGCCAAAACAACCGGTAAAGTTTCGGGCATTGTGATTGACGATACGGCGGTTACACCCAAGTATGTCGTGGGCCTCGATCCATCCCGCGAACTTTCTATCATTTACCGCATCGCCAAAAAATCGTTGTTCAATAAACTGATCATTTTAAGTCCGGCGGCCCTGCTGCTTGGATATTTTGCCCCCTGGGCAATAACACCTGTCTTAATGGTGGGTGGTGCTTATTTATGTTTTGAGGGTTACGAAAAGGTGCATTCCATGTTCAGCAAGCACAAGGAGGTACATGCTGAAAGCACGGAGGTAGCCATTATTACACCGCAGGAACTGGAAGAGCAGCGGGTGACGGGTGCTGTTCGTACCGATATTATTTTGTCGGCAGAAATTATGGCTATTGCCTATAGCCAGGTAACTGAAGAGCCCATTGTAAACCAGATTTTGGTAATGCTGGCCGTTGCTGTTTTTATTACGGTAGCGGTGTATGGTTTTGTTGGCCTTATTGTAAAAGCGGACGATATTGGTGTGCACCTGGCGCAGGATAAATTTCACCCGGTTACAAAAAAAATAGGACGTGGCATTGTAAAGTTCATGCCGCACTTTTTAACTTTTTTAAGTTATGTAGGTACAGCAGCCATGCTTTGGGTAGGCGCTGAAATTATTGCCCATGGCATTCCGGCCACCAGTCATTTACTGCACGACCTGGAGGTTGCCCTTGCCAAAATGCCGGCGCTGGCATGGTTTGCCAAGGCGCTTGCCTGTGGTATAGCAGGGCTTATTTTAGGTTTTATCATTGAGAAACTTGTTGTGCTGGTGAAGAGGGTATTCTTCAGCAAAAAATAAGCAATTCGTCATATTCATCTGCCCTGCTTTTATAAAGCCCTGTTGCACGCTGCCCTGGATTCGCAAGAAAGCAGTTGTATAAATCTAAAATGCGAAACCATAACTAATGTAACCACCAGGTATGAGTTCACTTTTAATTAGGCCAGGTGATAACCCGGCTCTGAACAAAGTGTTCTTTCCATACCGGCGATAGCCAATGTTTAGGCTTGGATAAAGAGTATTGATGGAATAATCAGGATAAACAAGAATTGAGGCGAATCCT
This sequence comes from Pedobacter sp., assembly GCA_036399495.1. Taxonomy (GTDB): domain Bacteria; phylum Bacteroidota; class Bacteroidia; order Sphingobacteriales; family Sphingobacteriaceae; genus Paradesertivirga. The sequence goes on along the minus strand of DASWMZ010000166.1, from coordinate 995 downwards.
TTTTGATCGTCACTTTCTTCATCAACTAACAGGTATTGTATATCTAAACCCAGTTCAAAGAACTTGTTCTTACTACCGGCAAGATGGTAGCCACCACCTCCAACGGATATAACATTCAGATGCTGTCCGAGATTAGAACCTGCACCCAGACGAAAACCAAAATTCTTGTTTACAAGTTTATGGTCGAAGTTCAGGTTATATATAAGACCTGTCTTGCCGAGTTCAAGTGATACTGCCTTTAGTTTCGGCTTGCTGTTTACCTGTGCATTGCAAACTGAAACACAAAGTAAGATTGTACAAACTAAAGCAAAGCAAGTCTTCATGATTGTAATTAGTAGCCTTTTAAAATGGTAACAAGTACTTAGAAAGCATTGCCGTAGTAGTGGACTTGGTAGTTCTGTTGTCGATAACTGTTCCAAAGTAAACAAAATATTCTGTTGCGTATCTGAGTTACTTCAACCACTATTTCGGCAATGCTCTGTTGTGCGTTCGTCTAATGAATTTGTAAGGCTATTCTTCCTTAGAGCATAATAGGCCGATAGCTCAAACATTTATCAACTACTTCTTCAACGGAAGGTTCATACTTCGAAATGTCCGTTGTTCTAGCATTATAATTCTCTGGATAATAGAAAAGGTTTGCTCCATTTGGATGAGGAACATTTGCATCGAACTGCTTTACCATTTCATCAATTTCTTGTTCAGTGCCTTGGCAGGACACAATCTTCCGTCCAAGCTCTATTAATTCATCTCTGGACATGTTTGTAAATGTTTGTATGATGCACAACATTTGTATCTGCGAAACTTCTCCATCCAAACTTAATTAATTCTGAATACCAAATAGAACAACTGTTACGTTTACTCAATAGCTCTACAAACCGTACAAGTGCAACGCAAGCAAAAATTCGGCGTTGTGCAACAGCCGGTGCTGTCTGTAATGTTGGTCAAATAATAGTTCACTGTTGGCTTTAGTTTTAACTAAAATCCGTTTGAAGTTA
>DASWMZ010000165.1:0-11586 GCA_036399495.1 Pedobacter sp. | reverse complement strand
ATATTATAATTATCATGAACCCATTTAGTACCTTGGGTATCCGTCATGATATTGTTAATGCCATAGCTGAATTAGGATTCGAGAATCCTACACCAATCCAGGAGCAAGCAATCCCGGTATTACTTTCAGGCAGCAACGATTTTGTCGGATTAGCTCAAACAGGAACCGGTAAGACGGCAGCATTTGGCCTGCCTCTTTTAGAATTACTGGACTTTGAAAAGAATCACCCTCAGGCACTTATTTTGTGCCCAACCCGCGAACTTTGTTTACAGATCACAAATGACATAAACAATTACGCGAAAAATGTTAAAAATGTTAATGTAGTTGCCGTTTACGGTGGCGCGAACATCTCAGATCAGTTACGTCAGATTAGACGAGGTGTGCAGATTGTTGTAGCAACACCGGGTCGTATGTTAGATATCATCAACCGCAAAGCGATTGATTTTTCTGAGGTTCGCTATGTGGTATTAGACGAAGCTGACGAAATGCTCAACATGGGCTTTCAGGAAGACATCGATCAGATATTATCGACTACTCCAGAGGATAAAAAAACCTGGTTGTTCTCTGCAACCATGCCTACAGAAGTTAGAAGAATTGCCAAAAAATATATGGACAATCCTTTCGAGCTTACTATGGGCACCAAAAATACCGGTAACGTAAATATCGACCACGAATATTATGTGGTACGTGCCCGCGATAAATATGCAGCCTTTAAACGTATTGTAGATTTTAATCCTGAGATTTTTGGTATCGTATTTTGCCGTACTAAAATTGAAACGCAGGATATCGCCGAATCATTAATCAAAGATGGTTACAATGCTGATGCATTACATGGCGATCTTTCTCAGCAACAGCGCGATAAGGTAATGAAGCGCTATCGCGAGCGCAGTTTGCAATTGTTAATTGCTACTGACGTTGCAGCAAGAGGAATTGATGTTAATGACGTAACGCACGTTATTAACTACTCCTTACCTGATGAAATTGAAAACTATACTCACCGTAGCGGACGTACAGCCCGTGCTGGCAAATCGGGTGTTTCAATTTCTATTATCAACTCAAAAGAGGTTGGTAAGATCAGACAGATTGAACGGATTATAGGAAAAAAATTCACTAAGGTTGAAATACCAGGTGGTTTTGATGTTTGTGAAAAACAATTATTCGCTTTAGTTCATAAGGTACATAATGTGGAAGTAAATACTGAGCAAATTGAGCAGTATATCCCGCGTATTATGGACGAGTTTAAGGATCTAACTAAAGAAGAAGTGATTACTCGTTTTGCTTCTCTTGAGTTTAACCGTTTCCTTGAATATTATAAAAATGCTCCAGATTTGAATGCTCCGGCAGATGACCGTGGTGAACGCGGAGAACGTAGTGAGCGCGGCGAAAGATCTGAGCGTACAGGCCGTTCTGGAAACAGTGATTACACACGCTTCTTTATTAATCTTGGTTCAGTGGATGATTTTACCCGTGGCGACATGCTTGGCTTTATCTGTAACAACGGTAAAGTAAGTGGTAAATCGATTGGTAAAATTGACTTAAAAGGTGTTTTCACTTTCTTTGAAATTGAAAATAATCTTGCTGATGCTATACAACAAAACTTCAAAGGTGCTGAATTTAACGGACGTGCAGTTCGTATTGAACTTGCCGGTGAACGGGATGGCGGTGGTGGAAGAGAACGCAGCGGTGGCGGTGGCTACGGTGGTGGCGGCGGACGCAGAGACGGTGGTGGCGGAAGCCGTGAACGTAGCGGCGGAGGCGGCGGCTTTCGTGATTTTTCAGGAAAGCGACGTGAAGAACGCAGCGGAGGAGCAGGATCTGGCGGCAGTCGAACCAGAGAAGGCGGAGAACGCAGAAGAAGAACATAAAACAAAAACCCTCGTCAAATTGGCGAGGGTTTTTTGTTTACTTTAAATAAACGCGTTTAGCTTGTTTATTGATGTAATACTTACGTTCATGTTCGTCAATGTAAACCGTTTCGCCATTAGGGCCTTTTGCGGTCTTAACTGTTTTATCTTTTACTTTGGCGGCACTTTTCGCACCAACCTCCCCCACTTTCTTTCCTGCAGTGTTTACAGCTTTTCCAGTGGCTTTTCCGGCTTGCTTAACTTGTTGACCTGTTGTTTCTTTCTCTTGCGAAAACGCAGAACTGGAAACGCTTACAAAAAGTGAAAGTGCTAAGATTTTAATTGCTTGTTTCATCTCAATTCGCATCTAAATAAACACGCTCACCTATTTCATTTTCATAAAACTGTCTGTCGTACATGTCCAGATAAACGAACTCGCCGTTAGGGCCTTTCTTGCTCAGAATTCTGTCTTTAATGTCTGATCCGTACTGAACCAGTCGGTCTCCAAGATTTTTAGCAGAATCTAAAGCATTACCGCTTAATCTTGAAACCTCGTTTCTTTTATAATATAAAATCGCACCTGCCGCAGCTGCTCCGGCAACAATGCTCCATAATGTTGTACTTCTCATATTGATAGTGTTTTATTTACAACAAGAGAAAGAGCTACAGGTTTGCGAAAGATCAGGAAAGTTGTTCCGACAATAACTTCATCTCGATGTGGGGCGAATGTTTTTCGTACAAAATAGCGTATACAGCTCGGCAGATAGGCATCGATACTTTATAAGTTTTGTTTATCTGATGAAGAGAATTTGCAGCATAATAGCCTTCTGCGATCATATTCATTTCGAATTGCGCAGACTTTACGGTGTAACCTTTGCCAATCATATTTCCAAACATCCGGTTACGACTGAATTGTGAATAGGCCGTCACCAATAGATCGCCCAGGTAAGCAGATTCCTTAATGTCTCGGTCTATTGGGTGAACCGCATCAACAAATCGCTTAATTTCACTGATCGCATTGGAAATTAATACCGCTTGAAAATTATCTCCGTACCCTACCCCATGGCAAATTCCGCTGGCCACAGCATAAATATTTTTTAATACGGCGGCATATTCGGTTCCCCATATATCATCAGAGATATTGGTTTTGATATATCGTGTGTTAATCATTCCCGCGAAAGCGGTGGCAAGTTCAACATCCAGCGAAGCGATGGTTAGAAAGGAAAGTTTTTCGAGAGCTACTTCTTCTGCATGACAAGGGCCGCTTATCACTACAATATCGGTCAAAGGAATCTGATAAACATGATGCATAAAATCAGCAATGATCATATTATCTTCGGGTACAATGCCTTTAATGGCCGAGATGATCTTCTTGCCTTTTAATAGCTCCGGGGTTATATTCTCTAGTGCCTGCTTCAAAAACGCTGCTGGAATATTGAGCAAAACCATGTCAGCTTCGGCTATTACTTTCCTGATATCGTTACTTATATTTTCGGAAGGAACGTGTATTTCAACCGAACTTAAATAATTAGGATTTCTTTGGTAGGTTTTAAGATGGTTGATGCTGTCTTCATTTCTCATCCACCAAAAAATTTCTTTTTTAGTAGAATTATCGGAAAGCATTTTAATATTCGCGGTGGCCCAGCTTCCTCCACCTATAACCGCAATTTTCGTAGCTTGGTTCATGCAATTTTATGTAAAATCGTTTTTTACAGCAGAGCAAGTTTAAGAATTATTAACAATAGATTAGTTTTAAAACTTATTCAAATCGAATTCGGGTAAGTTTGTTAAAGACTAAAAGCCTTCTTTAATTGATCAATAAGATGTATACGGTTAAAACACCATTCCTTATTCGCTTGATATATCCTGATTTGATCTGGAAAAAAAAATCCAAAGAAACTATCTACATTACTTTTGATGATGGGCCAATTCCTAAAGTAACCCCTTTTGTGCTAAACTGCCTTGCTGAGTACAATGCCAAAGCTACCTTCTTCTGTATTGGAGATAACGTTCAAAAACATCCAGACATCTACCAGCAGGTTTTGGATGGTGGCCATTCAGTAGGCAATCACACATTCAACCATTTAAAAGGCTGGGAGACAAAAGATGAAACGTATGTAACGAATTATAAGGAATGTACTAAGCTTGTTGACTCGAATTTATTCAGGCCTCCTTACGGGAAAATAAAAAAATCGCAAATTAAAAAACTGAAGGCTGTTAATCCCGAAATCAAAATTATCATGTGGGATGTATTGAGCGGCGATTTCGATCAAAAGTTAAAGCCTGAAAAGTGCTTGCGGTATGTAGTTAGAAATACCTGCCCGGGCTCTATAGTAGTTTTTCACGATAGCATTAAAGCCTTTCCGATTCTGGAAGAGGTTTTGCCTAAAGCCCTTGAGTTCTGGAGAAGGCAAGGCTACAAGTTTGGCGCCCTATAAAACAAAAAAGCTCAAAAACATAGGATTTGGTACAAGCGATCCTTCGGCCATATCAGGTTGTTAAAAATTAAATTCTGTAATGTAAATTTTTAAAGACTGCGCATTTGAGGTTCTCTACCTAAAAGCAGCTTAGAGATTATATCTGTCGATCATTTTTTGTAATTTCGCACAAGAAGATCACCATTTACGTATCTGATCTTTTAATTTTCAATAAAAAGATCAATTACTTCTGGCGTTTCAATAGAAAAGGTTCACAAAGCTAACGTTATCCTGCAGAAATGTGATGAGGCGGGAAACTGCAGCACCAAAAGCTGTAATTCAAAATGAGGTTTTTTGGCTCATGAAAAAAAATTGGTTGAGCCGCATTATTGGTGCTCCTAAGCCTGCTTTGATCCGCAGCAAGTCGTCACCGGAATAGCCTTGATGTTATTGAGATTTATCATGGACCTAAAGTATAATAAACACACCAGGAGGTTTACAAATCTGGTTTAAACATCGAAACGAATTTATGAACATGTATACGGATTACATTAAAGAGATCGAAGAACGCGCAAGTCAAGGGCTTCATCCAAAACCAATTGACGGAGCCGAATTATTAAGCGAAATAATTGAGCAAATCAAAGATTTGGCTAACCCATATCGCGAAGATTCTCTTAAGTTTTTTATTTACAATGCGCTACCCGGCACTACACCAGCTGCGGTTGTGAAAGCTAAATTTTTAAAAGAGATTATCCTTGGGGAAGCTGTAGTAAAAGAAATTACTCCGGTTTTTGCATTTGAGTTATTATCACACATGAAAGGCGGACCTTCTATTGCGGTGCTGCTTGATTTGGCTCTTGGAGAAAATATTTCTATCGCTAAGGAAGCTGCAACTGTACTGAAAACGCAAGTTTATCTTTATGACGCAGATATGGATCGGCTTAAAGAGGCATTCAAAAATGGCAACTCAATCGCCAGAGAGATTATCGAAAGTTATGCCCAGGCTGAGTTCTTTACTAAGTTACCTGATGTGCCTGAAGAAATTAAGGTAGTAACCTTTATTGCGGGCGAAGGTGATATTTCAACCGATTTGCTTTCTCCGGGCAACCAGGCACACTCACGCTCTGATCGGGAACTTCATGGTAAGTGCATGATTTCTCTTCAAGCGCAAGCAGAAATAAGAGCATTGCAAAACCAGCATCCAGACAAACGTGTGATGCTGATTGCTGAAAAGGGCACAATGGGTGTAGGTTCTTCAAGGATGTCAGGTGTAAACAACGTGGCTTTATGGACTGGTAAACCAGCAAGTCCATACATTCCATTTGTAAATATTGCTCCGGTTGTTGGAGGTACAAACGGTATATCTCCAATTTTCCTTACAACCGTAGATGTTACAGGCGGTATTGGTATCGATCTTAAAAACTGGGTGAAGCAGCTTGATGCAGATGGTAACGTTATACGTGATGAGAGTGGTGAGCCTGTTCTGGAACACGTATACTCTGTTGCCACCGGCACAGTTCTTACTATCAACACTAAAACCAAGAAACTATATAAAGACAATCGGGAGCTGATTGACATTTCTAAGGCACTTACTCCTCAGAAAATCGAATTCATAAAGGCCGGTGGATCATATGCCGTGGTATTTGGTAAGAAACTTCAAACCTTCGCTGCCAAGCTTCTCGAAATTGAAACTCCACTTGTGTTTGCTCCTTCAAAGGAGATTTCTTATGAAGGGCAAGGTCTTACTGCAGTAGAAAAGATTTTCAACAAAAATGCGGTAGGTATAACTTCTGGTAAAGTGTTGCACGCTGGGTCTGACGTTCGCGTACAGGTTAACATCGTAGGTTCACAGGATACTACCGGGCTAATGACTGCTCAGGAATTAGAGTCTATGGCCGCTACAACAATTTCACCAATTGTTGATGGTGCCTACCAGTCTGGTTGTCACACGGCTTCGGTATGGGATAAAAAAGCCCAAGCAAATATTCCGAAATTGATGAAGTTTATGAACGATTTTGGTCTGATCACAGCTCGTGACCCGAAAGAGGCTTATCATTCAATGACCGACGTAATTCATAAAGTTCTTAACGATATTGTTGTAGACGAATGGGCTATCATCATCGGTGGCGACTCTCATACAAGAATGTCTAAAGGCGTTGCTTTCGGTGCCGACTCAGGAACAGTTGCGCTTGCACTTGCTACCGGCGAAGCGTCAATGCCACTACCTGAATCAGTAAAAGTAACCTTTAAAGGAGAGATGAAGCATTACATGGACTTCCGTGATGTGGTTCATGCTACACAAGCTCAGATGCTTCAGCAATTTGGCGGTGAGAACGTATTTCAAGGCAGAGTAATTGAGGTTCATATTGGAACGCTTACGGCTGATCAAGCGTTTACGTTTACCGATTGGACTGCAGAAATGAAAGCCAAAGCTTCTATTTGTATTTCAGAAGATGATACCTTGATCGAATCGCTGGAAATTGCGAAAAGCAGAATTCATATCATGATCGATAAAGGAATGGACAATCAAAAACAAGTTCTTCAGGGATTAATCAATAAAGCTGATAAAAGAATCGCTGAGATTAGATCGGGCGAGAAGCCTGCTCTCACTCCAGATGCGAATGCCAAATATTACGCTGAAGTGGTTGTAGATCTTGACCTGATTGCTGAGCCAATGATTGCCGACCCTGACGTGAATAATGCCGATGTTTCAAAACGCTACACTCATGATACTATCAGACCTTTATCTTTCTATGGTGGAGAAAAAAAAGTAGATCTTGGATTTATCGGCTCCTGCATGGTTCATAAAGGCGATATGAAAATTCTTGCCCAAATGCTTAAAAACATAGAGGCACAACAAGGCAGGGTTGAGTTCAAAGCTCCTCTTGTAGTAGCACCTCCAACGTATAATATTGTAGATGAATTGAAGGCTGAAGGCGACTGGGAACTTTTACAGAAATATGCCGGTTTCGAATTTGACGATAATGCCCCTAAAGCCGCGGCTCGTACTGAATATGAGAAGATGCTGTATTTAGAGCGTCCGGGTTGTAACCTTTGCATGGGTAACCAGGAGAAAGCAGCTAAAGGAGATACTGTAATGGCAACTTCTACCCGTCTTTTCCAGGGAAGGGTGGTAGAAGATACTGAAGGTAAAAAGGGTGAATCTTTGCTATCCTCTACACCGGTTGTTGTTCTCTCTACAATCCTTGGTAGGACTCCTACAATGGATGAATATAAGGCAGCAGTGGAAGGTATTAACTTGACAAAATTCGCACCTCCTCATAAGTTGTTAATGAATTAATCCACGGTATCTTTGCCAAAATACATGGTAAGGTATATTTCCAATATAGAAAACCATCCTTTAAAACAGGATGGTTTTTTGTTTGTTCCCCTTCCAAACTTGGTGTGGTAATTCTTTTTTATCATATTATTTCGCATCTTGTATTGTGCTTAATTTTAATGTTTTTGGAGATATTCAAATATTTTTATGGCTTTTGATTTGGAAATGATTAAAGCTGTTTATTCTCGTTTAGGCGATAGAATAGAGGCAGCTAGAAAAGCAGTTGGTAAACCACTTACTTTAACTGAAAAGATCCTTTACTCCCATTTATGGGAAGGAAATGCACAACAAGCTTATGCTCGCGGTGCATCATATGTCGACTTTGCACCAGATCGCGTGGCGATGCAGGATGCCACTGCTCAAATGGCGCTTTTACAATTTATGCAAGCTGGTCGTCCGCAAGTTGCAGTACCTTCAACAGTACATTGCGATCACTTGATTCAAGCTAAGGTTGGCGCAACAGAGGATTTGCAAACTGCAAACACTACAAACAAGGAAGTTTACGATTTCCTTGCTTCAGTATCTAATAAATATGGCATCGGTTTTTGGAAACCAGGTGCAGGTATAATTCACCAGGTTGTTTTAGAGAACTATGCTTTCCCTGGTGGGATGATGATTGGTACAGATTCACATACTCCTAATGCAGGTGGTTTAGGTATGATTGCTATTGGCGTTGGCGGAGCCGATGCCTGCGATGTGATGGCAGGTTTTGCCTGGGAACTGAAGTTTCCTAAGCTAATTGGCGTTAAATTGACCGGTAAACTTTCGGGCTGGACCGCTGCTAAAGATGTTATTCTTAAAGTGGCTGGCATCCTCACTGTAAAAGGTGGTACCGGTGCTATTGTTGAGTATTTCGGCGAAGGTGCACGTGCTCTTTCTGCAACCGGAAAGGCAACAATTTGCAATATGGGGGCTGAAATTGGTGCTACTACATCTATCTTCGGATATGATGAGCGGTCGGAGGTTTACTTGCGTGGCACAGAGCGAGGCGATATTGCTGATTTGGCTAACCAGGTAAAGGAACATTTGACCGGGGATGATGAAGTTTACGCTAATCCTGAGCAATATTTTGACCAGGTTATCGAAATAAATCTATCAGAACTTGAGCCGCATATTAACGGCCCGTTTACGCCAGATTTAGCCTGGCCTCTATCTAAATTTGCTGAAGCTGTTAGATCTCATGATTGGCCAGCCAAATTAGAAGTTGGTTTAATTGGCTCTTGTACCAACTCATCTTACGAAGACATTACCCGTGCTGCATCACTCGCACAACAAGCAGTTGATAAAAATTTAAAGGCAAAATCAGAATATACCGTAACCCCTGGTTCCGAACTTGTTCGTTACACCGTAGAACGAGATGGCTATTTGGATACGTTTGATAAAATCGGTGGTGTTGTATTGGCAAACGCTTGCGGCCCTTGTATTGGTCAATGGGCCCGTCATACTGATGATCCAACTCGAAAAAATTCTATTATCACATCTTTCAATAGAAATTTCGCGAAGCGTAACGACGGAAACCCCAATACTCATTCATTCGTAGCGTCTCCTGAGATTGTAACAGCTCTTGCTATTGCAGGTGATCTGACTTTCAACCCGCTGACAGATACACTAACTAACGAAGCCGGCGAGCAAGTCAGATTAGATGAGCCTCAGGGATTGGAAATGCCAATCAAGGGATATGCAGTTGAAGATGCAGGATATCAGGCCCCTGCTGAAGATGGGAGCAATGTTAGTGTTATCGTAAATCCTCAATCAAGTCGTTTACAGCTATTAGAACCATTTCCCGTTTGGGAAGGAACAGATCTACTTGGTCTGCGTCTTTTGATTAAAGCGAGAGGCAAATGTACCACCGATCATATTTCTATGGCTGGCCCGTGGTTAAAATTCCGCGGCCATATCGACAATATATCTAATAACATGCTTATTGGTGCAATCAACTATTTCAACGATAAATCAGATTCGGTAAAGAATCAACTTACTGGCGAATACGGTCCGGTTCCTGCAACACAAAGAGCATATAAGGCTGCCGGAATTGGAACCGTAGTAGTGGGTGATGAAAACTACGGAGAAGGATCATCACGCGAACATGCTGCAATGGAACCTCGTCACTTAGGGGTTAGGGTGATACTTGTTAAATCCTTTGCTCGTATCCACGAAACTAATTTAAAAAAGCAAGGCATGCTGGGTGTAACATTTGCAAATCCTGCAGATTACGATAAGGTGTTAGAAGATGATGTAATTGATGTTGAAGGTTTAACCAGCTTTACGCCAGGTAAACAGCTTACTATAACACTTCATCATGCTGATGGAAGCAAGGATTCCTTCCCTGTGAATCATACTTACAACGAACAGCAGATAGAGTGGTTTAAAGCTGGGGCAGCGTTAAATATTATTCGCTTGAAACAACAAGCATAATCAACTGAAATACAGAATTATTAAATCCCTAATCGTTTTCGATTGGGGATTTTTAGTTTAAGCAGCTTTATTTAAAAGCTATAAAACACATCCTCTTCACTTTCTGAAAACCATAAATTATGTTAATCCTTTATAGGTTATGGAAAAGTTTATCACGCAGTTTGCTATGAGTGGAGTCGATACCGATGTCACGGTAAGTATTTTTGGAGAAGATGAATTCGGCTTTGTAACCCATATCTCAGATGAATTTGAGGGAGGAGAGCTAACACCAACTGAAGATGAGTGCGATGCGATTATCAAACGAAAGCAAAGTGGTCAATGGGAAATTATTGGTGAAAGCAAGATTCACCTTTCTGAAGAAGATATTCAGAGTCTCGGTTTGGCTATTGAACGCGACTATTTAAGCAAATCCAATTCTTGAATTTGTCAGGCGTGAATTTGCGCCTCGCTATACCATGAAGAGGCTGCACCAATAATACTTGCCTGCTCACCCAGTGTAGCTCTAAGTATTGGCACCTTAATTCCCTCTGCAACCAGCAAGGATGTTACTGAATCGAAGAAATATCGGTTGCAGGTTTCCATAAACCCTCCAATAACAACTACTTCGGGGCTACTCTGGCGGATAAATAAAATGATAAAGGATGCAAGATTTCTGGCAAACTCATCGAATACTTGCTGAAAGTAAGGATTAGCTTCATGCTGCTTCATTTCCATAAGATCGTTTGCATAAATTCCGCTTAAGCCCTTGAACCGCTGAAGCAGCCACCTAATAGATATTAAGTCTTCCGCTCGATGTCCACTTATATCTACATTCTGCAAAAGTTCGTCTGTCACTACTCCATTTTGATATTTAGCTGTTCCCAATCCTATTCCCAGAGTGATGCCAATTGAGCTCTTAAACCCTCTTCCCGACCCGCCAAATACTTCACCCTGAAGAAAGCAGACTGCATCGTTCATGATCTTAACGTTATCCGTACTTGTCCCAATTATGCCTGCAAAAATCTTTTTCAAGCTTTGCTGGTATAGACCATTATAGCGACCGGCATCGTTCATCAACATGGTCCCCGTCACGTAATCGCATAGTCCGGGTAATCCAATTCCTATGTTCTCACAATTTTGCGCAACCTCTTTCAATGCTGTAGTCCATGTTGCAATTATTTGTTCAGCTGATCCAGAAGGATTAACTCTTTTCCGCTGAACGGTATTAGAAAGAATTTTCCTTGATTCAATATCAACTAACCCAATAGAAATATGGTTGTCCTCAATGTTAATTCCAATAATAGGCTCAGTCATGGTAATGGTTTTAATTTTGATATTACTACTTATAAGCCAATGAGAGCTAAAAGGTTACAATGGAAGTATGTTTGATGATCAAAGATAGAACTCCTAAGCCAATTTACGTGGTTAAGGTGGTAGCTTTATAATTGGCTAGTATCTTCTCTAATTTTAAAAGCTCTAAACCAAAAAAGAGGCTGTCTCAAAAGGATAGTCTCTTTTTTATTTACGCCTCTTTTCGTATTTTAAAGGCATGGGAACAACGCCTGTTTTTAAGCCCTACGATTCCGATCAG
>DASWMZ010000164.1:0-27003 GCA_036399495.1 Pedobacter sp. | reverse complement strand
GATTTATACGAGGCGCTTTGTTCATGCAGCGATTTGCTCGAACAGTTCGGCGGCCATAAATATGCGGCTGGATTAACCATGAAACCCGAAAACATTCCGGCTTTTCAGCAGCGTTTTGAAGAAGTCGTTTCTCGTACCATTCCTCCCGAATTACTAATACAGGAAATCTCCATTGATGCGACTATCGAATTGAAGGATATTAATGGTAAACTATTTAGAATATTGAACCAGTTTGCTCCATTTGGCCCCTTGAACATGGCTCCTATTTTTTTGACGAAAAATGTTCAGTTAAAGGGTCCGGCCTCCATTGTTGGAAATAATCACCTTAAATTATGTATTTGCCAGAACGATTCAGCTTCTTTTGAGTGTATCGGTTTTAATCTGGGCAAATACTTTCCTCTCTTGCAAAAAGGAGTACCTTTTAATATTTGTTACTCTATCGAAGAAAATATCTGGAAAGATAAACGTTCAGTTCAATTAAATGTTAAAGGAATTCGCAGCATCTTAGATAAATGATACTCAAAGCAGAGAACCTTGTAAAAAAGTACAAACAGCGTACGGTTGTAAACAACGTATCTTTTCATGTCGAGCAAGGGGAAATTGTAGGATTACTCGGCCCTAACGGTGCAGGCAAAACCACTTCCTTTTACATGATTGTGGGATTAATAAAGCCTAACGAAGGCCACGTTTATCTTCAAGATGAAGAGATAACAGAAGACCCGATGTATCGCAGAGCGCAAAAAGGCATTGGTTACCTTGCGCAGGAAGCTTCAGTATTTAGAAAGCTTTCTGTTGAGGATAATATTCTGGCTGTGCTTGAAATGGGAAAATATACTAAGGCCGAGCAAAAGCAAAAACTTGATGAACTGATGACCGAATTCAGTTTGCACAGAGTAGCGAAAAACCGGGGAGATCTGTTGTCAGGAGGTGAACGCCGCCGAACAGAGATTGCCAGAGCACTCGCCGCAAACCCTGATTTCATTTTGTTAGACGAGCCTTTTGCGGGTGTAGATCCTATCGCGGTTGAAGAAATTCAAACCATTGTTGCCAAGCTTAAACACCGTAACATTGGGATATTAATCACTGATCATAATGTTCAGGAGACGCTTTCGATAACCGACAGAGCCTATTTACTTACCGAAGGAAAGATCATGCTCACCGGAACTCCTGAGGAAATTGCCAGCAACGAAATGGCACGCAAATTTTACCTTGGCCAAAACTTTGAATTAAGAAGAAAAAAACTAAAAAACCCATCATTGCCAAATGACAATAGTTAATTCGATAGCTAACTGGTTCATCAAAAAGAGGATGCACCAGATAGACTTGTTTATCAAATATCCGCACGATGTGCAGGATGAACTATTTGGCAATCTTATTAAGCAAGCTCAGGATACCGAGTGGGGCAAAAAGTACGGGTACGAATCCATTCGCGACCAGGAAGAATATAAAAACCGGGTTCCTATTCAGGATTACGATAGCCTAAAACCATTTATTGAGCGAATGCTTCAAGGCGAGCAAAATATCCTCTGGAGTTCAGAAATAAAGTGGTTTGCTAAATCATCAGGAACAACAAACGATAGGAGTAAATTTATTCCTGTAAGCCCGGAATCTTTAGAAGAATGCCATTATAAAGGGGGCAAAGATCTACTTTCAATTTACTGCAATAACCGTCCGAATGCGCAAATATTTTCCGGCAAGATACTAACGCTAGGAGGAAGTCACCAGGTAACACAATCTGGTGACATTTCTTTTGGCGACCTTTCGGCTGTTTTACTTAAGAACTTACCGCTCTGGGCAGAATATTTAAGAACTCCCGAACTGGCTATTACCTTAATTGAGAATTACGAAGAGAAAATCGAGAAGATTGCACAAGCAACTATCGGAGTGAACGTAACCAATATGGCCGGCGTTCCAACATGGACGGTGGTTTTGGCCAAACGCCTGATGGAGCTTACAGGCAAAAGCAATCTACTAGAAATATGGCCAAATCTTGAGTTATATGTACATGGCGCGGTAAATTTCACGCCTTACCGGGAGCAGTTTAAGAAACTGATTCCATCAGATACCATGTACTACATGGAAACGTATAATGCATCGGAGGGCTTTTTTGGTATTCAGGACCAATCTAATTCTGAAGAAATGTTGTTGATGCTGGATTACGGCATTTATTACGAGTTTTTACCGATGGAAAACTTTGGCGAGGAATCTCCAAAAACCTACGGACTACATGAAGTTGAACTACATAAAAATTATGCTTTAATCATTTCCACTAATGGTGGATTGTGGCGTTATACAATTGGCGATACTATAAAATTTACCTCATTATCACCTTACCGGATTCAAATAACCGGCAGAACAAAACACTTCATTAATGCCTTTGGTGAGGAAGTTATTATTGATAATGCAGAAAAGGCGTTAGCAAAAGCTTGTGCAGAAACACATGCAGCCATTCGTGATTATACCGCTTGTCCGATTTATTTCCAGGGAAACGATGCCGGTGGGCATGAGTGGATCATTGAGTTTGAACAGGCTCCGTCTAATTTAGATCAGTTTGTGGATACGCTTGACAATACGCTTAGGGAAGTAAACTCTGATTATGACGCAAAGCGATTTAAGGATATGGCATTACGGCGTCCAACCGTTCATGTGGCGAAAGAAGGCACGTTTTACAACTGGCTAAAACAGCGGGGAAAACTTGGTGGGCAGCATAAGGTTCCCAGGCTTGCGAATGAGAGAAAATATGTGGAGGAAATTTTAGGGATGATGGGTTAGTACCATTGCCATACTCATCTAAGGATGGATTGCTGCCACGACCATAGTGCTTTTCTATCTAAACCCGGTTGTAGTGAAAAGCCCGGAGGTGCGTAAGCCTTAGTGGTAGGCGGCGAGGACTTGAAACAAAAACGGGACTACAGTTTCCATAGAAACGACAGTTACTTTCAAATAATTAAGCTTTTCGTCTTTTAGGAAACATCAACGAAGCAACAACGCTCGAGGTCAGAATAAATAAGATGATTAGTAAAGAATGAATCGTTGTAAATCCAACTTCTTTCAACCAATCGTGTCCTAGCATTTTGATACCAATAAATATGAGGAGGAAAGCCAGGCCAACCTTCAAATAATGGAACTTATGGATGATGTTTACCAATAGAAAAAACATAGAACGTAAACCCAGAATCGCAAAAATATTAGAGAAAAAAACGATGTATGGATCCTTCGTAACGGCAAAAATTGCTGGAATAGAATCTACTGC
This sequence comes from Pedobacter sp., assembly GCA_036399495.1. Lineage (GTDB taxonomy): Bacteria > Bacteroidota > Bacteroidia > Sphingobacteriales > Sphingobacteriaceae > Paradesertivirga. Next base: position 23,750 of record DASWMZ010000164.1, on the reverse strand, counting down.
AAAGATCAAATCCGTAAATTCTACGATTAACAAAACAAGGAACAAAGGAGTTACAAAACGTTTTCCGTTGATGCGTACAAAAAATTTATTTCCTACGAATTCCGGATGAATAGAGACAAATCGAGAGGCAAATTTAACTACTTTGTGATTTTCAGGATCGATAGTTCCCTCGCTATTCCGCTGAATAAACATCATCACCCCGGTGTAAATCAAAAACGCTCCGAATACATATAAGATCCATCCAAACTCGGTTATCAATGTAGATCCAATAAAAATAAACAGGAATCGCATGATCACTGCGCCAATAATTCCCCAAAAAAGTACGCGATGATAATACTTCTCATTAACGGCAAAGGCGGTGAAAATTAACACCATGACGAAGATGTTATCTACAGATAGGGCATATTCGATTACATATCCCGTAAGGAACTCTAAGGCTAAGTTCTGTTTATAGATTCTTAAACTGCCAGCAAAATCGGAGGGATTAAGCTGAATATTATGCAAGTGCTGAGTTGTAACGGCTTGCAATTCTGCAAAGTTGGAAATGCCGTGTAATTGTTCTCCTTCAGCAAGTAAGATGAAATAGAAGCCGATAGCAAAAGAGACCCAAATAAAGCTCATTATCGAAGCTTCTTTCAGCCCTACTGCGTGATCTTTTTTATTAAAAAGCCCTAGATCGATGGCCATCATCAAAATAATGAAAATTAAAAATCCTCCAAAGAATACAAGCTCGTTTGACATAATTATTTTTTACGCTCGGTAGTAAACCGCACCAACTGTTCTAAGGCAGTACGTGCCTGTTGATCGGGAAAGGTATTCAATACCTCGAATGCAGCTTCCTGATACCGGTGCATCTGCATTTCGGCATAAGCCAACCCTCCGCTATTTCTTACAAAATGAATTACCTCTTGTACTTTTTGAGCGTCTTCATTATGGTTCTTAACAAGGTTTATGATCCTATGTTTATCCGCTCTGGTAGATTTACTTAATGCATATATAAGGGGCAGTGTTATTTTCTTTTCTTTAATATCGATTCCAAGAGGTTTTCCTACATCATCAGTTCCGAAATCAAATAAATCATCCTTTATCTGGAACGACATCCCCACATTCTCTCCGAAAACACGCATTTTTTCTATCACTTGCTCGTCGGCACCCGCCGAAGCTGCGCCGACGGCACAACACGAAGCAATAAGTGAAGCGGTTTTTTGTCTTATCACTTCATAGTAAATTGGTTCCTGAATATCAAGCTTACGCGCCTTCTCCATTTGAAGCAACTCACCTTCACTCATTTGCTGCACAGCATGATTAACAATCTTCAACAAGTTAAAATCATTATTATGTAGTGAGAGATGCATGCCTTTTGCCAGAAGAAAATCGCCAACTAACACGGCTATTTTATTTTTCCATAAGGCATTTACTGAAAAGAAACCCCGGCGCTCATAAGAATTATCGACTACGTCATCATGAACTAAGGTAGCTGTATGCAGGAGTTCTACTAAAGCAGCACCGCGATGCGTCGCTTCGGTTATTCCTCCGGCCAAACTGGCTGAGAAAAACACGAACATTGGCCTTATCTGTTTGCCTTTCCTTTTAACAATGTAATGTGTAATTCTGTCGAGAAGTGGCACAGAGCTTTTCATAGACGCTCTAAACTTTTCTTCAAATAAATCAAGTTCTTTCTCTATGGGTCGTTTTATCTCGTCGAGCTTTGACATTCAGTCTGCGTATATGCCATGGGCGATGGAAGCATATACATGCAAACATAGGCTAAAAAAAGCAAGGATAAAACTTGATACAGGAAGATTAAGCCTAAAATTTAGGATAAAAAATATTTTAAACTATTTCTGATTCTTCATTTAAACTTCATGTTGCGATAACAAATTTGTTTTATAGTTAATTCAATTACACACTTAAATTAGAAACAATGAAAAAATATTCCATTTTAAAAAGATTCTCTATGATTGCAGTTGCAGTGCTATTGACACTTTCTGCATGCAATAAGGACAAGGAAACAGAACCAGAAGAAAAAGCCGATGCACAAGCGATTTTGGTTACTCAAGCTACAGCCTCTTCTGACGCGGTCTTTGTAGTAAACGCTGTTCCCGAAGGATCTACAAAAGACTCAATTATAGCACCCAGTTTACCAACCTCTGTGAAAGCATATTTAGATGCGAATTACAGCGGGTATACTTATTTTAAGACTTTCAAGACAAACAAAAATAACACTACTGATGGATACATTGTTATCATAAAGCTCAATGGGAAACCTATAGGTCTGCGTTTTGATTCGAGTGGAAACTTCATTAAAGTATGCGAACAACGTGAAAGAGGTCAATTAAGAGGTAAAGGATGGAAACGCGGCGGACGATTCGACGGTCGTGATGGTGAACACAGAGATACTATAGCGTTAAGCTCATTATCGCTTTCAATTAAAACATACTTCGCTACTAGTTATCCAACTGATACACTTTTAGCTGCACATACAGAAAAGGAAGGGGAAATTGTTGTTATATCGGCAAACAAAGGTCTTTATGCGACTCTATTCAATACTACTGGTTTGTTTGTTAAGAGATCTCAAATCGTAGTTCAACATGGCAGAAAAATTGCTGTAGCTCAAGCTAGCCTTCCTGCAAAAATCACAACCTATCTAACCACAACATATCCGGCTTTTGTATTCCATAGAGCCTTTGAATCAAGAACCAGCGCCGGAATCCAAAGCTATGTGGTGGTTTTAACTTCAAACGAAACTAAGTACGCCTTACAATTTGACGCAAGTGGGAACTTTGTCAAATCTGTGGTGATAAAATAAGCGCATCCCTACACACATATATATAATCAAACAGCATCCTTTTAATTATGGATGCTGTTTTTAAGTTTCAAAAAGGTTAATTCAGTGCGCACCCTTTTTAATTCGTTATTTTTTATTTCTGTGAAAAGTTAACCTGATTAGTTACTTTTGCAACCTTTCCGGAGAGATGTCAGAGTGGTCGAATGAGCCAGCTTGGAAAGCTGGTGTACTGGCAACGGTACCGAGGGTTCGAATCCCTCTTTCTCCGCCAGTTATATTTTAAAGAATACCAAAAACGCCTTAAATGCATTATTTAAGGCGTTTTTGTTTTAAGTCCCACCTAAAATAAACCAAATAAATGCATACTTCTGGTGCCCTGTTGGTGCCCTATCGTGGACAATGAGTCAATAGGGCACCAGAAAGCTTATAAGTTACTGTCTTTCAGCTTGTTCAGTCATTGAACATCTTGATAGCAGCTATGAATTAAACTAATTTTATTCACTTAAGCTTTTAATGCGATGAACAAAACTTTCGGACTTCTCTTCTACGTGAAGAAATCAAAAATGATTGCCAATGGGACGGCTCCAGTATACCTAAGGATTACAATTGATGGTGAACGGGCTGATATCTCCTCTAAACGCTATATCAATCCAGACAAATGGAACGCAAACGGACAGAAATTAGGCGGCTCCGGGGAAGAAGTACGTGCTTTGAATATCTATCTGAAAACTCTGGAACATCAGGTTTATGAGGCGCATCGGAATATGATCGAAAAGAAACTGCCATTAACGGCAGCAGGTCTGAAAAACATATTATTAAAAAAGGATGAGCCTGAAAAGGGAAAAATGCTGGTTCCTATCTTTGAAGAACATAACAGGCAGATAAAAGCTTTGATTGGAAGAGAATATGCCCAGGGAACGCTTGACCGTTACCAAACTAGTTTAAAGCACACTATTGATTTTCTTCAATGGAAATACAAGGTTAATGACATTAATATTCAGGGAATTAATCATGAATTTATCATGTCTTATGACTTTTACCTCCGTTCCGAAAGAAAATGCAATAACAATTCTACGGTTAAGTATTTGAAGAACTTTAAAAAGATCATCCTGACCTGTATTGCCAATGGCTGGCTAGATATAGACCCATTTATTAAGTATAAACCTAAAGTAAAAGAAGTGATCCGGCAATATCTGACAAAGGAAGATTTACAACAGATCGCTGATAAACAATTTAGCAATGTGCGTTTAGCCCAGGTACGTGATATTTTCCTTTTTAGCTGCTATACCGGGCTGGCTTATGCCGATGTTAAAAAATTGAAAAGGGAAGAAATTTCGATTGGTCTTGATGGACAGAAATGGATATTTACTTCAAGACAAAAGACCGATACCGCATCAAGGATACCATTATTACCAACTGCATTACGGTTGATTCAAAAATATGAGAATCACCCGGAGTGTTGTGATTTTGGGAAATTACTGCCTGTCCTGTCTAATCAGAAAATGAATAGCTATTTAAAAGAAATTGCAGACGTTTGCAACATTGAAAAGGAACTGACCTTTCATATTGCCCGTCACACTTTTGCCACTACAATAACCCTCGCTAATGGTGTATCTATTGAAAGTGTAAGTAAAATGCTTGGACATACCAATATACGCACTACACAACATTATGCTAAGATCTTGGATAGTAAAGTTGGTGAGGATATGCAATTATTAAAAATTAGGCTGGCTTCTAGTTAATCAACGAATTGATACAATCGGTCATTTTACCGCTTAAGCAGCAAAAAGCGGATAGCCGGATAATGTGTCAAGGCCGAGGCAAGCCATTAAAAATAAAAACAACTCGCCCGCTCTGTATAGCCTCCTATGTAAAGCGATCTCTGTAAAATCGGTTGATATTTTAATCTATTTTAATAAGTTCATTTTTATAAGTTCTGTTTTATTGGGCATAACTTTTCCGAAACTATCCCTTATATCCAATAAAGATTACCCTGATCTCCGTCTCCTATCTGCAGTCATCCCTAAAGAGCCGCCAGCATAAATCATTTGGGTATTAAAAAGGTGCTGCCTACTTGACTATGCAAACTCTCTTTATTTCAATAAAGTTGCTGGCTATACATTGCAGTCACCTTTTGTTTTTTGAGTGCGGGTATGTTTCCTTATTGTTGTTATTATCGTGTTAGTATGTGTCTAAACTCGAAGAGTTTTCCATATACTAACACGGCTCCTGATTCATTTCTTTTATTCCTGTTTTATATTCTTCGCTTGTTTTAATAACATGCCATATTCTTCGTAAAAGTTTGTGAGCTACCTTGATTATAATTTTATTCGCTTGCTTACCAGTATGACTGCGATAATAATCCTGCATAGCAGTATCTCGCCTGACGGCTACCCAACTGCTTTCAATCAGATAACTGCGCAGTAGCGTTTTACCCCGATAAGTCAGTCCTCGGCAGTGGGTGGTATCTCCGCTGCTGTATATACTTGGAATCAAACCAACGAAGCTCGCTAATTGATCAAACTTTTTGAACCTGCGAATATCTCCCAGTTCAGCCAGGATAGCAATTGCGGTAGTCGGCCCAATTCCCGGAACCGTATTTAATAATTCATAGTCCAGACGGTATTGCTGATTGACATAATTTCTAAGCTCCCTATTCAAATCCAGCCATTCCTGATGAACAAACTCCAGATGTCTTAATTTACTTTGCATACTTGCTTTACCGCATGGATAACTCCAGTTAAGATTATTGAGCCACGTTACCATATCTTTTGTCCAGGTAGAAGTATCGTATTGCGGAGGAAGCTGTATACCGTAGTAAAGTAGTTCGGACTTAATTTGTCCTTTTAGTTTCCGCTTAACTTTGGTTAGGTTATTCTTCTGTCGAAAAAGGCTACGCAATTGTTCTTGCCGCTCATCAGGAACATATATTCCTGTAAGATGGCCTGATTGCAATTGTTTTGCAAGGTGACGGCAGTCTGAACGATCATTCTTCTGATCCCTGTTTTTGGCACTTTGTGGAATATCGGAAGGATTAAGTACTTTGACATTCCATCCCGCCCGGCTTAATTGCCGAAAGGCAACAAATCCACAACAAGAGGCTTCATAACAACATTCAACTGGATAGCCATTGAAGTGTTGATTGACATATCCTATTAATTTGTCGGGGTCAGAAGGCATGTTGAAGGTCTTGTGCTCGAAGAGATCCGTACGGATGCTTACTGACCAACTTTTCTTGTGGACATCTATACCAATAAATAGCTGCGGTGTCTGCATAGTTGTAACTTTTGATAATTAAACAAAGCTTTTACATATATGCTTGACGCATTGGCGGGTGTCGGTATCTTTGTCGTGGGTGGTGAAATGGATGTTCTGTCCTCTTCTTAAAAGTATGTTCCGTTCTGTAAAAGAAAGAAGGCGAGGCCTAAATACTTTTCGAAATTTAATCTGTGCTATACTAATCGAATTTCGCAATCAGCGATTGCGAAATTCGATATTGAAAACGATAAAAGCGATGAAAATGGCTCGAAATCATCCTTGTCCACTAACTCCTCTGACCAGTAAATAAAATATCGTACGAACAAGTCATCTTCCTAATAGCTGAAATGGATTCAAGATTATTACTGGTTCATCGTCGAAATAAATTATTCTACCCTTCATCATACAATCCTCCAAAATATAGCATTAAAACAAAAGTATTTTTTTTACTTATCTTAGTAAGAAAAAATACTATGGCTACGAAAGCGCTTACGGGAAAAGGAGAACACAGGCGTAATACGATAAAAAGCACAATGGAGCTTAACCGAACCTGGTTATTTCATTATGAGACTAACTTTGATAAAATATCCACGGTTAGAGCAGGTATAACGAAGGAGAATCTGCTTCTTTTCAAGAAATTCATCAATATCGATTTCGAACACTTATCACATATACTGGGTACAACAAAAACCACCTTACACAAGAAACATGCACAAGAAACTTTTAGCCCATCTATAAGTGAGAAGTTTATTGCCCTTACTGATGTTTATAAATTTGGATATGAGGTTTTTGAAGATGAAGAAAACTTCAACAAGTGGATGCTGACTGGTAATAAGGCTTTGGGCGGCCGTGTTCCTCTTGACCTTATGGATACTATATTTGGGATTGACGAGGTGAAAAATGTTATTGGCCGAATAGAACACGGGGTATACTCCTGATTATGTTGGTCTATCGATTATCAAAGAGTAAATACAGGAATGACCTTGAAGGGGCCGGGGCAAAACTTTATGGTGGGCGATGGAACAATATTGGTACACCGTGTATTTATACCTCAGAAAATAGATCCTTGGCCATTTTGGAGTACGCTTCAAATGTAGAATTGGATCAAATGCCCAGGGCTTTACATTTCACAGTGTACGACATTCCAGAAAAAGAATTTGTAACAATTGAAATAAAGAACTTACCGGGGAATTGGAAAGATGCTCCAAGCCCGCAATCCACAAAAGATTTTTGGTTCTGCTTTTTTCAAGGACTCCGGTGTATTGGGGATCCGAATACCATCCGCTATTGTTCCAGAAGAATATAACTTTCTGATAAATCCAGCAGCTGATAAGTTCTCAGCAGTTAGAGTCGTAGAATCTACAGACTTTATTTTTGATGTACGAGTTAAAAAATAAGTCATAAGTCCGAACCAGATCAATTAATCGGTTTGAACCGCCTGATCATTTCGCCAATTTGCGACCTTTCCAAATGGACCGGTTGTTTCAAATTCCTTTTCTGCTTCTCTATTCTAATATTTTTACTGCAAAGTATCCCATTAGTGCAGTTGGTGGCTGCACAGTTAAATACGAAAACCTTATAAGAGGACTTACATCAGCCCCTCATCAGCAAAGGAAAAATACTCTTCTGCTGTAATTATCAAATGATCTAATACGGATATATCGAGTAGCTTTCCTGCCTGGGTCAGCTTATTAGTTAATTGTCTGTCTGCTTCACTCGGCTTAAGATTTCCTGAAGGATGGTTATGAGCCAGTATAATCGAGCTCGCATTTCCTTTCAATGCGGTACCAAATATCACTTTTGGGTCTGCAACAGTACCAGCTACACCTCCGGTTGAAACTGTGAAGATTCCCAGGATTTTATTTGCCCGGTTTAACAGCATGATCTTAAACTGCTCAATCATTTCAATGCGGTTATTATCCCAGTTATGAAAGAAGAAGTTGTAAACGTCTTTTGAGCTTGATACAGTTGGCCTTTCTGAAGCTTTGGACTTAGGCTGATAACTTACTGTAATTTCAGCAACCTGGAATAATGAGATTTGATTTGATAGCTTTTCCATAACATTAGATTTAAATTAATTATGGCGCTCACAGCGGCTGTAAACCGGACAAAGGGCAAAGTGGAGATTCAAAAAATGCGGAGGTTCCGCCCATAGGTGGATACCCATTTTTTTAATACTACTTTGGCGAAGCGAACCCGTGTCCGGTTGATGGCCGAACTTGGTGCAGATGATTAATGAATAGAATGATATTTTAAGTCTTATAATAAATCGGTATTGGTAAGAAAGCGTTGGGGGTAGTAAGGTCTGCTGATAGAAAATGTTTATTTACGTGCCTATAATAAACCTAGACATTGTAAATCACCTCAACTATCCTTGCACAATCAGAAATCGAAGTCGTTCAGTCCTTGCCAGATTGAAGGCTACACTTAGTCCCAACATAGTATGTTCTAGTAGAATGTCATGGCTATAGGTATCTAGAAATAGACCACCTCTTAACCGCGTGGATAACCTTGCTTCAAGCCCTAATGCGATATATGCCGAGATATTGAATCCTCTTTTCCGATAATAGGTTACACTCTCGGAGATTACCTCTCTTCTACCATCTTGGGTGGGTTTTGACTAACGCGACCTTGTTCACTTTATAATTGAAATATTTCAGAGCGGGTCCAAATTTGATTAGTGTTCCGAAACCTGAATGAGCCAACACTTCCGCAATGCGACGGCGTGTTGGCCAATTACTTAAACTACTGATTGGTTTTAATAGTTAAGTCGATTCCATTACTTCCCTTTTATAAAACCTTTACTGTAAATGTAGCGTCCAAATCAGTACTACCTAATGCCTCCGTGCCATTTTTGATATTTGGCTGGTGCCTTAATATTACCTGCAACGTTCCGGTACCTGCAGTAGTGGTAACCGCATCAGATAATAAACCTACCGGCAGATTCTTACTATCCTTATCAGTAATAGTAACTGTCATAATACTCGCTGCTACCGGCTTGAACACAAATAAGTGGTCGTCGGCCTCTTTTGCAACTTCCTCCTTGATGTTTACGGCAGGTGATTGAGCCTCATTTAAAATAGCGTCAATTTCCATTCTATAGGCAGTATTGGGAGCTAACAGAATTTCGTCAATTTGAGGATTGTTACCGCCTTGTCCGTCAAGGTCTTTCCAGTTAAATAACTTCACATCCGAAGCATTTGCTTTATTGGTGAATTTCAACTTAACCGTAGTTATCAGTTCATTTTCTTCCACTTTAGGCAGTTCGTCGTCATTCTTCTTACAAGATGAAACGGTAATTACCATCGCTGATGCAGCGAACAATAACATTTTGATTTTTCTCTTAAACATAGTTTAATTATTATTTGTGTTATTTATTTAGTTTCCAATCGGTAGTGTTAGCCGGATAATGAAGTTTCTTCCAATATCGTCGGTGTAGTATCTAAATCGGTTTAGATAATCTCTATAAGCTGTGTTGAACATATTCCAACAGGTGATGCTTACTTTGGAGGGATAACCTGCTACAAGCACGTTTGTACTTAAGTCCAGATTGAACAAGGTATTGGCTTCCGGCGCCGGTGCATAGTCCTGTTCTGCTTCAACCCGCCACTGCTTCGAAGTATGGATGCCCGTTAATTCGATTGAATTATCTTTTAAAATTTTACTATCCGGCAAAAGAAAACCCGCCGTTAAAGAAACCTTGTCTGCAGGGATAAACTCGAGATGCTTATTCGATTTTACATCATAGGCGCGAACAAAAGAATATTTAAGCCTCGCATTTAAAATATTGTTAAACCGATAAGCAGAAAGGAAATCAGCACCGGTAAAACGTGCGTTTACCTGCACATACTGAAAGGATGGAAAAGCTCCACGAACAGTAAGAACAGGAGTTAAATCTGGTTTTAAATAGATGTAGTTTGTAATATCATTTAAATAGAAGCTTGCTTCTCCGGTAAGTCTCCCTGCTACTTTGCTAACTCCGGCTGTTAGATTTAAAGAAGATTCCTCGCGTAAATTTCGGTCGCCTTTCTCAAAAGAAGCGCTTCCATGATGAACTCCATTGCTAAACAATTCGTTAATTGCCGGAGGCCGCCAGGCTTTTGCAAGGGTAGTACTCAACCGATATTTGTCTGACAGATTATAAGAAGCACCTAATGTTCCGGACATCTGGTTAAAGTTGAACTCTGGACGAATCTCAGGACTATTGTTGTCAAATACGTTTTCACGCAAACGGGCCTCCATATGCTTATAGTCGTAGCGCAAACCTCCCTCCAGAGATAATTTATTTCTGCTCCATCGTTCTATCACATAAGCACCTCCGCTGTAATTATCAAAGAATGGAATCAAGTACCGGCCGTCATAATAATTATATTGCAACATACCGTTTAGCCCTACCCTTCCACTTACGCCGGCAACGGCATTGTGGTCAAGGAATATGTCTGCTGTCTGGGTGCTTAAGTTGAACTTGAGCTGGTAATTGCTTGCGTTTGATTGTCGTACCACGTCATATTCTTCCCTGTTATTCTGCTGATAGCTGTATTGTACGGATAGCTTTCCAAGGTTGCTGATTGAAGCTGCCGTGCGTAACTTCAGTGTTTGATGGCTGATTAGCTGGTATGGCCGGTCAATCTGATGCGAGAGAGTTGATTGGTCATACTGAAAAGGCTCTTTCCTGTTAATAGCATTGATAAGGTCGGTAGTGCTCCCGATATGTGAGCCGCTAAAAATGCCGATTTTCGTATTGAAGCTGCTCAAATACAAATCCGAGCTGATTGCTCGTTTCCGGTATCCGAACATTAGGGCACCGTTATATTCTTTAAATCCGGTGTTATTCATGTAATAGTCGGCCGTTTTTGAGTTGCCGGCAACCTTAAAAGTTCCTTGTGTCCGCCAGCTAAATGCCTGGTTCTGCCCTGCCGAGCCTTCCAGCATTGCGGATAGTACACCTTGCCCATTATTACTCATTCCTACCATATTTAGCTGGCCAGACAACCCGCGTTCCTGCTTCAGGGGAGATGGTTCGACCAGAATCACCCCTCCGATAGCATCTGATCCATACATCACACTCGCCGCACCTTTAACAATTGTTATTTGGTTGGCGATAAATGGGTCAATTTCCGGAGCATGTTCGCTCCCCCATTGCTGCCCTTCCTGGCGAACACCGGCGTTATAAATTAAGACCCGGTTGGAGTGAAGCCCATGAATAACCGGCTTTGAAATCGAAGGGCCCGTTTGAACTGAATTCAAGCCTGGAATAGTTTTAAGAACTTCGCCGATCGATAGCCCTCGCGTAAGCTCGAGCTCTGCTCCACCTAGTTTACTACTGGTTTGTAAAAGCTTGTCAGTAGAACGCGCGCCTGTGATTTCTACGGCCGACAACTCGGAAGTTTCGGAAGCCAGGAAAACGTTTATTTCTGTAACGCTTTTGTTCAAGTTGACAAGAATCTCTCTATCCTTATACCCCAAAAACGATACCTGGAGGGTGTACCTACCGGCGCAAAGGCTACTGAAATGATAGTGACTGTCGTCTTCGGCTGAAATTGACAAGTTAAGCTCTTTAATACGTAAGGTGGCTCCCGGCAGAATCGACTTATCTTTCGAGTCTTTAACAGAACCGAAAATCATGTAATTGCACGGCTGCGCCACTGTTACCAAAGGCAGCAGAAAAACAGCAGCGATCGTAATCACTGCTGTTAAATAAGTAAGATTAATGCGATGCACTACTTTCAAATCCGAAAACGGTTAGCCTGTAAGGCGTTGCAGAAACACTGATTTTTTGGATATCGCTTAGGTTAGATAACTTCACTTGAAGGACTTCGCCGGCACGAGGCATTACGATGTAAGCATAGCGGCCTGTAGCAGCAAGGGTTGGTTTCTTAGTTTCATTTTTTGCGGTAGCATCTAAAACTTTACCTTCCTTCTTCAGTGTCCCGGTTGCCAAATCATAAACTTTAAGTGTGCCATCATGCATTAGAACCAGTAAATTCTTTTCGGCAACATCTACGATGCACTGCATGATATCTACGCTTTCGAATATTGGAGTGACTGTATTGTTAATTGAATTGATAAAGTAAGCGCCTTTAGCTGCTGTATAACCAATAAACTTACCTTCCGAACCGCCTTCCAAAATTGTCCCGAACCATGCTGTACCAAAACTGGAAGGGTGAGAAATGAGACGTTGTGCACCTGATTGTTCTACTACCAGAATACCGGTACCAGAACCGAACAATGAAACTTTACCGTCGCTGGCATTACCATGAATACCTGACGTTTGGATGGTTGAAGAAGCGACTTCGGCTCCTGAGCCATTTATAATCTTTACGCGTTCTGGCAACGTCCCAGCAACCGAGCCATCTTTTACGGTAATGGCATAGTTGCCATTGCCGAACTTCGTCATGGCACCATGATGCGGTGCAACTCCGGCGTTGATGGTTGTCATCTTAGCGCCTACAGTATGAAAATTGTTTTCACTGGCGATACTTAATGTAGCATCACCATCATTAAACGTGATAATTTCATTACCCTTAGACTTGAAATGGGTAGGCTTATTAGCATCCCCAGTTAGGGAAGCAAACTTCGGCGTTCCTTTCATATCGATGTGTTCGCCATGAAATTCTAAGCCACTATCAAAGTTTTCTACAAAATTAAAATCCCGGTGGATAAGGGTTGCATAACGGCCAGAAGCGGTCGTATACAACGCCGACTTAGGATGTTTGGCTGTAAACTTCTCTACCGTACCAGTTGCAGGATTAATAAGACTTAGCTCGCTTGTAAGTTCATCGCTCACTAAGAGCCGTACATATTTATGTTCTGTGTTACTTTGCGTATCGTGATCGTCGTCGTGATCATTGTCCTTTTTACATGCAGCAAAAACAGTAATAATGAAAGCAAAAAAGTATGTTTTTAGTCGATTAGAATTCATGATTATAATTAAGATAGGTTAATACCAAATGAAAATTCAAATGGCAGATTGTTTCATGGCCGTGTACAGCGAATTTAGATTCAATGTGCGCACACTGACTTGAACTCGAAGCCCTTATTGAAGCCAAAAGAATTATAGAAAACAGATTTGAAAGGAAGCAGTAGGCAATCCGCAAGACAACCCGACATCACATGCATTTAATGCCTGAACGTCAAGAAGATGATATACTGCATTGGGTTTAGGCGATTGGGGGGCTGCTTCCGGAAAAAAGGAGCAGGTCATAAAAAGTGTAAACAAACTGCGTTTGAGCAGTATAGATAACTGAATTTATCTTGACCGGAGCTTCGATAAATTGATAAGCAACAGGAATCAGACGACTGCTTTTATGAAGTACGTAATCGCAGATTTCACAAAAGGTTTGAGGCTCCTTGATCCGTGCCTGGTCGCTTGCATTACTGAATACATCTTCAGAACTTGCAAGCTTTACGTGCGAGTGGAGAATTTCCGCAGACAACAGGCCGGAAAATATAAACAGCAATAGCCATGTTATTCCTCTTATATTAAAGCCATGATGTTTACTGGCAGCGTCTTTCATAGTTGCAACAAAGATGCATTTACCGATGTTAACTTGCAATTAAATTTAAAAAAACATTTATGGCTCTAACTGCTAAATGCTGCGTGCCTAGGCTGTGCTTCAAAATTGCTATTTTAGCACTATGGAAGAGGCCGGATTAGACCAACGCTTTGAGCAACTGTTAGAAAAGAATAACCTCAAAAAAACGCAACCCCGTTTAAGCGTCTTAAAGGTATTTTCGTCACGTGAGACAGCTATTTCTCAGCCGGATCTTGAGGAGATTCTCGGATCAGAGATAGACCGTGTTACCTTGTACAGGGTTCTTAAAAGCTTTGAGGAAAAAGGAATAATTCATAAGATACTCGACTTAAACGGTACCGCTAACTATGCTACTTGCGATGATTCCTGCACAGAACATAAGCATGATGATAAGCATGTTCATTTCAACTGCTCTACTTGTTCCAATGTCTACTGCCTGGATATCAACATCGCTCCCATAACCATGCCTAAAGGATTTGTTGCAAATGAGGTGAATTTAATTGTTTATGGTGTCTGTGATGCTTGTAACAAAAAATAAGGCGCCAGTAGTAAAGCCAGACAGCTTTAATTTATCTTAAGACAAGAAAGGTTTGAACTCTCAATAGGCATATTTAACAATGTTGATACCATTTCATCTACGGATGTAGGCTTCAATTTAACATAAACACTTCATTTCAATAGAAACAATCGTTTTATGAGACTAGCCACTAGGGTATGTACATGTAAGGATTTACGCCGATCTATTAAGTATAAATAGCTGAATAAAAAAGGCTGAGGAAAACTTGCTAAGCCTTTTTTAGGTAATACTCTTATCATTTTGCTTTTGTACACTTAACTTGTTAACTTCTCATCAACCGAATATTTTCCACTACCATTAACAAGCGTGGCTAAAGATAAACCAATTATCAGCAAGTGGAATTCATAACCTTCCCCTTTTTGATTGCCGAACCAATTCATAAAAAAACCATTATCTAGGTGCGACGTATAAATTATTCCTAAGAATAAAATTATTGTTAATGCAGCCCATATTCGACCTGCCAATCCTGCGATGAACGATAAGGCCCCGAAGAATTCGATTACGATTACCAGGAAGCCAATCATCCAAGGGAGATTGAGAGTGCCTGTAAAAAAGCCCATCGTGCCACTGAAGCCATAACCGCCAAACATCCCGAGCATTTTCTGCGCACCGTGCGGAAAGAGAACTAAACGAAGTGTAAGGCGAATGATTAAACCTGTCCAATCATTATCGGTGTAAAGTATTTTATTTTTCATCGAAATTATTTTACTGGTCTGAATTGTTTTGTGATTTGTGCAATGCGTTCTCCAAAAAGTTCGGCAGTTTCTAAACCTTTTAGTGGGTTCACTTCTTTTGTTGAATTGTCTGAAAGTGTCATAAGCCCTAAATAGCTTCCAAGTCCATTCGGCTCTTCTTGCTGTTTGTCGTTTTGAAACATGGGTAAGATGCCTGTAGAAATCCAAAGCATACTATGCTGACAAGCGAAAATAGAGAGCTGTTGCAGCGTGTTCAATTTGTCACCATTTAAGGTTGATGAATTAGTGAAGCCGGCAGCAAACTTGTTTTTCCACTTTTGGCTGTACCAAAACTTTCCTGTGGCTTCCATAAACCTCTTGAAGTCGGCAGAGATTGTCCCCATATAAGTGGGAGTGCCAAAAACTAAAGTGTCGGCCTGATGCAGCGCTTCAAAGTCGTCTAGTGCTTCAAGAGTAGATAATAGGGTGACCTGCTTCAATTCTCTTAAAGCACCTCTTTGGATATGTTCGGCAGCAATCTTCGTATGGCCGTATCCACTGTGATAAATAATTGCAATTCCCATTTCATTTTTGCGTAAGTGATGATGCAAAGAGACAGGGTATGAAAACAATAAAAATTAAAGTAGTTTAATAAATCATTTTTGGGATAACTTTCTGCGAAGCATACTTAGAAAAACCGGAGTAATTCCAATATAAGCTGCTACTTGTTTTTGAGGAATTCGTTGTTCTAACTTAGGGTATTTTTCGATGAAATGAAGGTAGCGTCGCTCGGCTGTGAAAGCAAGGTTTTGATTGATGCGTTGTTGCTGAGCAATGAAGGCATTCTGCAGGATCAACCTAAAAAAGCGTTCGAACTTAGGAACTCTCTCATATAATTTATCAAGATCGGATTTTGAGATTTGTAATACTTCAGTGTCTTCTAATGCATCAATATAATACGTTGCCTGACTTTGAGTAAGAAAACTATAAAGGTCGCCCACCCACCAATCTTCGGTTCCAAACATTACAATATGTTCAAATCCATTCTCGTCAAGCGTGTAGGTTCTAACGCAGCCTTTCACGATGAAAGTTTCCATTTTGCAAATGTCGCCTTGCCTCAACAAAAACTCTTTCCGCTTAAATTTCTTCGGTCGAAGCAGCGATAAAAAAAAATCAGTCTCCGTGTGGTCAAGCTGAATATGCCGACTAATATTTTGAAGAATTAGGTCAGTATTCATAAGTTTTTCATCTATAGATTAGCCACAATTAAGTTGCTTTGCGCAATTGCAGATGTCGTCTTAAAGTGTGCAAACATTTAGATCGTTTGTGAGACACTCTCCACACCTAATTCCTGCATTATCAGGCTCATGTGCTTCATTTAGAAGTACTAACTAGTGCAACTCATAAGATGGGTTCAAAATAATCATCAAAGTTTATTTGTAAAAGCCTGTTTAGGCTCTGCTCATTTTCACGTAGACAAAAAATGCCGAATGCCAGTTGCTTTTGGTAATCAAATAACTGCTCAAGTCGAATTTCTGTGAATTCTTTTCGCAATTTTGGCAGGTTCGGGCGATTTGTGGTTTTATCTTTGGAGAATGAATTATACGCAATGAAATGCACGTAATATGAATCCTCATCAATGCTTTTTAGTATTTCGGTCCAATCTGGCTCTTTATCTTTGGAAAAATATTTATACGGGTTGACATTGAACGCATGATAAGTCATGTTTCCCAAGCCCATTCCTCCAAATCTCATTGGATTAATTTCAATGGAAATGAGTTTAGTTCCCATCAATTTAAATTCACAATGCATTGGAAAATCGGTGACGAGCAGTTTATCATTTAAGTGCCGGAAGAATTCTTTTGCTATTGGAAGAATAAACTCAAAGGTTGGCTTAGACGAGAAATAAACCATGTGTAAATACTGTTCATGTTTGGGCTCTGGATGACAAAAAACATTTACGATACAAGGTTCTCCCTTACTGTTATAGAACATGTCAACTGCATACTCTTGTCCCTCGATATAGTCTTCGACAATGAATTTGTCCGAAGTCAATACATTCTCAGAAAATACAGCTCCATTTCTTTCCAGTTCACTAGCTATTTCATTTTGAAGTTGGTTTAGATCTGTATTTTTATCTACAACCTTAACCGCAGTTCCAAAACAACCCTTTAGCGGCTTGATGATGGACTTTTTAATAATGTTCAGCTTTAGAATGTCCCGGAAATCTATTTGGCTAATTTCAAAATCGTCATCTTTCACCAACTCTCTAAAAAGGTATTTGTCCTTCAAAACTTCAATAGCTTTTTTTCTAGCGCTTGTTTTTGGTAAAACGTTTAAAATGTTTGCTATTGACGATTCAGAAATGATACAGACTTTCTCCTGGTTGTTCAAAATAGTTTCAAGAGTACCAAGTTCATTGTCTTCAATAAGTTGAAGATGTTCAATTTCAGGTATGGTTTCCAGTGTTCCGGATTCGGATCCAGCGGATTTAACTAAATATACTTGCATCTAATTGTTGCTATACTTTTTCAAATTCAGCGAAGTTGGCCAATTTCAACTCATCCCACTCTTCTGTAATTATACTGAAGTACACATCATCTTTACTCTTTCCGTCTGAGTCAACATAATTATTTCTAAACACACCTTCTTGCTTAGCCCCAAGTTTTTCGATAGCTTTTCGAGATCTTAAATTCTCCAAATCTGCACTAAACTGAATTCTTTTGAAACCTATAGTTTCAAACCCAAAGCGTAAAAGCTCATATTTAGCAGCTTTATTCAGCCCTGTTCCTTGAAATTCTTTTCCATACCACGTCCAGCCAATTTCGCACTTATGACTTGCTGTATTTATGTTCCCATATCGGGTACTCCCTGCTACCTTATTCGTTGTTTTGTCAACTATAAGAAAAGGATAGCACAATCCGTCTTTCTTCTGAATCAAGGTATCGCGGACATAATTATCGAAATCCTGATCGGTGCGGATGTACATTCCCATGTATCTCCAAATTTCATCCCTAAAAATAATCTTTTTGAGCTCTTTAGTCCTTCCGCTCCCGAATGGCAATAATAAAACTCCCTGGTTCTGTAATATAAGATCTTCGCTTAAAATTTCTGTTTTCACTTTATATACTTTGTCGAACGGCTACTTTATAGTACCGAATAAAAAAAGTTAACGGTCATCAAATAATGTAAAATTAGAAGCCCGACAAAACAAGAACCACGTCCCTTGGACACAAATTGACCTAGTGGAGCTGTTGCGCAATTAAAGGATCGCTTTTGAAACTAAAGTTTTAAGTGATGACCGATTATTTAAAACCCCGTTTCGGACACCTGCCACTCGATTGCTGTCACCTGCCAGATTAATATCCTTTACGGTATAATTGTGTATCCTCTAACTGCTCACCCTTTATTATTGTGACGCCAGGCGTAGTAGATCTGATGCTTTAAATTTTATTTTTTAGGATATTCCCTAAGAAAGCGCGGCGCCCCCGGCCCATCGGTATATATGAACATTATAAATAGTTTGGCTGCTTCAGTGGCACTTGGATTTCTAGTAAGTGAGTGAAGGGAATATGGCATTTCGTGAAGAATCTCTCCTTTTTGAAGAATTGTAGTTGGAGCATTTCCTGCACGACGGTGTTCTATCGATCCTTCAACAACGTAAATAAACACTTCGGCTGCATGTCTATGAGTAACTGTGTCAGCATGACCTGGTGCTAGTATATATTCGGAAGCTTGGATTTTTTTATTAACAAGACCGGAATCAGTTAAGGCTTTAGACATGATAAGTTTCCAACTTGTTTTGGTGTCTGATGCATGCATTTCGTGAGCATTTTTTGATTGTCCAAAAACATTACTGGCAAAAACACTAACAAGGAGGGCTACCGAAAAGGAGATAAGATTAGATTTTTTCATTTTTTTAGTTAGTTAAGAAAGTTAAATATCAAAAGTATTTACAAATTGGGCTGTTAAAAAGAGCCATTATTATATATTTGGTAGAACCAATTAATATATGTCTAAAAGCTCTCCTGAAATTCTGCTGACTTTCATCCAGCTTGACAAAGCTGCTAAGACTCCCATTTATTCACAACTATACAGTCTGATCAAGGAAAGTATTTTATCTGGAATGTTAAAGCCCGGAGATCGAATGCCAGCTTCAAGAATTCTTGCACAAGAACTTTCTATAGCCAGGAACTGTGTGGTATTGGCCTTTGAGCAATTAATTCTTGAGGGGTATCTGGCTGGCAAAGTTGGGGCTGGAACCTTTGTTGTAGAACTATTTAACTTGCAGCTGCCTCATGCAAGTAGAGATGCAAAAAAGTCGAGAGAAGAGCATGAAATAAATTTAAATAAGTTACCGCCCGAAAAAGAATTACCACACCTAAAATTTAGTTACAACAATTCTGCAGTTGAATCGGTTGTTCCCTTTCAAACGTCAAGTCCTTCTTACGCCGACTTTCCTTTCGTTATGTGGGCAAAGATAGCGGCTGGCATTTACCGCAACATCGATTCTCTCCACCTAGGTTATGATGATAGCCAGGGATATCTTCCACTAAGAGAGGTCATAGCTAAACACCTGCGGCTAAATCGTTCTATTAGTTGTACGTCCAGTGATATTGTAATTGTTAATGGCTCGAGGCAAGCTATTCACCTAATTGCCGAGATGTTTATAAACAAGGGAGATCGATGTTGGATGGAGGATCCGGGATATGGAGGCGCCAAGTCAGCCATGATACGGTTTGGGGGTAAGATTTGTCCAATAAAAGTAAGCGAACTTGGTATGGATGTAGACTATGCTGCCGCTAACTTTCCAAACGCAAAAATTGCATATGTTACGCCCTCGCATCAGTATCCCATGGGAATTACCATGCCCTTGAAAGAAAGAGTCAAGTTGCTGGCCCATGCGTCTAAGCATAATATGTTTGTGGTAGAAGATGATTATGATAGTGATTTCCGGTATAACGGGAGGCCGCTTGCTGCTCTGAAGGCAATAGACACTGAGGGCCGAGTATTATATATCGGAACGTTTAGCAAGTGCTTATTCCCCGGATTGCGAATAGGATACTTAGTTTTACCATCCGAAGTGATGGCCAAACAATTCGCATTTCTAAAGGCAGGTACTGATAGGCAGAATCCCATTATAGATCAGGCTATTTTACATGAATTTATGCGTTCCGGCAACTTCGAAAGGCATATCAGAAGAATGAGAATTCTTTACAAACGTGCGCAGGATGATCTCGCCACGCTCTTAACCCAGCATTTCGGAAATACAATAAGGCTCTTTCCAGCTGATGCGGGCATGGATTTTATAATCGAATTCCTAAATCAAAATGATACAGAACTTATTTTGAAAAATGCAGATAAAGCGGGAGTAATTTTATTGGCAGTAGACGACCTATCAATACAATTTAAAAAGCCAGGCATGTTTTTATTAGGTTTTACCGGATTTACAAGCCACCAACTGATTAGTGGTGTAAAACTTTTAAAAAGTCTTGTAGAAGTCTGATCAGATTAATTGATATCTAGCAGTCTAGCAAGTTCATCGTTTTTTGAGACTAGGGCTAGGGTTTACAACCAGCAGTTTTCGTGACCTCTTCATTTTCCTTAATTACTGCACTCTCCAGCGAGCACCGAACTTTTCAATTCTTCTGAAGCTAAAATGGTGTATTCACTATGTTACCTGCCGTTTTTTTCTTCAAGTTCTAACAAATATTTTTTTCGCCAAAGTCCGCCACCGTAACCTGTCAATTGTCCGTCTAAACCAATAACTCGGTGGCACGGAACTAAAATAGATATTCTGTTCATTCCATTTGCATTGGCAATCGCTCTCACACTTTCAGGGCTGCCAATTGCTATCGCTTGCTCTTTATACGATTTTGTTTGTCCATAAGGAATGAGTTGCAATGCAGTCCAAACTTTATTCTGAAAGTCGGAACCTGGTGTATGTAATGGGATAGAAAATTCTTTTCTTTTGCCATTAAAATATTCTTGTAATTCGATTTCTAATGTGTCAAAATGTGTGTTATTCCCTTGAATAATTGTTGCATTTAAAAGCTTGGCAATCGACTTTAATTCCGTTTCTAACATTTTTCTGTCGGTAAATTCTAACAAACAAATTCCTTGTTTGGTCGCACAAACAAGCATTGTTCCTAATGGTGTTTCAAGTCGTTTGAGGTCAATAATATTTTGCTGTTTTCCGTTCTTTGGGGAAACGCCAAAAATGTTTTTAAAACTGTCACCAAAACCACTTAACGATTCAAAACCTGTGTCAAAAGCAGTATGTGCACGGTTCATATGCTATAGGTAAGGTTAGAGTTAAAGATACTCATTAATGATTAATTAAGAACTATGAAAACACTACAAGCAGTACTAATTGTGATCACTATTGTGATGTTCAGTTCATGCAGCAAAGAACGCTTAGAAGGCAATGGACAGATAGTAACAGAAGTTCGCACCCTGAAGAATTTCTCGGGTGTGATAAATAGTGGCTCCAAGCATATTCACGTAAAGCATGGGTCGGGCTTTAAAGTAGAACTCCGGGGATCTTCCAATCTTATTCCTGCTTACCATACAGAAATTATAAACGGCAATCTTAATCTGAAATATGAAAACGTTAATGTGAGAAATGACGATTTAGAAGTATATGTGACGATGCCAGCCATCCGGCGCGCAGACCTTACCGGTAGTGGGAAAATTTCGATCAATGGCAGTTTCCCGGCTCAGGATTATTGTGAAGCTACCGTAAGCGGATCAGGAGATATTCAAGTAGATGGTGCTTTCGATGTGGACGAACTGGATGTTACGATTTCAGGTTCGGGAAGAGCCGATTTGTTAAGCATTAAAAGCCAGCGCACAGAAGTTTTAATTTCCGGAAGCGGGGAGGCAAAAGTGAATGCAATAGATCACTTAAAGGTTAAAATAAGTGGAAGTGGAACAACTTATTATACAGGAAACCCAACGATCGAATCAGAGATTAGCGGAAGCGGTCGAGTAGTTAGGTATTAGGTCAAACATGCAGTTAGTAACAAACCGTTACAAAAGTAAGAGAACTCTTGCTTAATGAATGTGTATTGACATCCGACGATTATAAGATGAAGTAGTTACAATTTAATCTCACAGTTAAGATAATTGAGACACGTCACGTCTGATTCTCTATTTCTGAACGGCTGAATAAAGTGGAGGGCAGTCAGATACCTAGGTTCCGGTAACTCGTCAGCCTGATTCGGGTAGTTACTTTTCATCGTTTTTTGAGAGTCGCTTGACAGACAATCTAAATCTAATTTATACCAGACGTTTGGATTCTTGAAAACGTACTTATGAAGAAATCATCTTGCGAGTATGCTCCTGCATTTAGCTGGGTGACCGCAACCATCTTATAAGTTTCAAAGTTTCTCTTTCAAGTAAATTGAATATCAGCCCCGCCATAATAAAGAATGAGGCCAAAAGCTTCCATGGCGCCAAATGTTCCCCTAATGATAATGCCGAACTAATAAATCCAATAACCGGGATAAGTAAGGTAAATGGAACAACAACCGATGTCGAATACGTCTTTAGAAGGAACCCCCAAATACTATAGCCGATGTGTGTGGAAAGATAAACGATGTAAATTATAGCTCCAACTGTTATCCAGGAAATGTTTTGTAAAGCACTACAAATTAAGGCGGGACCCTCCAACCATATTGAAAGGATCATCATGAATGGAAATGCTACGAGATTCCCCCACACTACTAGTGCGAGTGACGAATTGGAATCCACTTTCTTTGTCAAAACGGTTCCTATAGCCCAAGAAAGAGCTGCGAGTAACGTTAGTATAAGGCCCATAAATGTAGCACCCCCACCCACTTTTAAAGCAACAATAGCGATACCAATGAATGAAATTAGAGAGCCGACAATTTTCAGCGGACTTGGCCGGTCGCGAAAAAACAAAAATGCCAAGCCAATAGAAAATAAAACTTGAACCTGAAGAACCAGTGAAGCAAGTCCTGGAGATAAGCCAAGATGTATTCCACTAAATAGGAGTCCGAACTGAAATGCAAAGTTAAAAAGACCGTAGGCTATAATGAACTTAGTAGGCGCCTCGGGTTTGGGAAAAAAGAAGATCCATGGAATTGATGCAAGTCCAAAGCGAAACGCACATAAAAGAAAGGGTGGGAAACCTTTTAGCCCATAAAAGACAGCAATAAAATTAAGCCCCCAGACGACAACCAACATAAGGGCCAAAACCAGGTGCCTTGGGCTTAAATTAACATTCTGCATACATAATAATCAAAGCGCGATACCAGCATAAATCCGAGTTGATCTGATCCATCGCGCTATATTATGGAAGATCAGCGAATAATGAAGGATTAAATTGCTAATATAGAGTTGACAATAAACAATCGTTTTTGTGAAAAGTAGAGCTTGTTTTGGAGGTGCCTATTTTCGTACTGTTTTGAGGGATCTCTTAAATGTTACAGGCTTCACGAGGTAATAAGTAGCTTCTACTTCAAAAGGCATCAACTGCGTTCTGTATAGGCAATTATAAAAGCAATCTTTGATGATACTTTTAGAGACTTAACAAAATTCAATCAGTTGATGCCAGGCATTTCGATATTTATAAAAATAACATCACTTTATGCTCGTACAGTGCTACAAATGCCGCGGCTGAGCGGAACGCAGGCCACCCTTCGAAGCGGAAATCGCTCAATCAAGGGATCACCCCCTTGAAGACTCCGCTGGTGTTGAGCCACTCTTGTTGGTTTTGTTTATTCTCGGAGGTAATGTCTAGCTTCCCGTCTTTGTTGATATCGTGGACGCGCAACCAAGTGATCCATGGGCCGGTGCGGCTCATGTTATCGCGCATGCGAGAAATGGAGAAATCCTCAAAAACTCGAGGTGCGACAGGGGAGACGAGTTGAATATAGAAACCCCGATACCAA
>DASWMZ010000163.1:0-26161 GCA_036399495.1 Pedobacter sp. | reverse complement strand
TCGATCTCATCTATAACTTTCTTTACAATACGGGCCGGGTGGTTGACCGATACCAGTTCTTCCAGGCTGGGCGGAAGTAACTGCAACTGATCGGAATCGTAGGGCTTAAAAACAGGCGTTGTTCCCATGCCTTTAAAATACTAAAAGAGGCGTAAATAAAAAAGAGACTATCCTTTTGAGACAGCCTCTTCTCTTTTATGAATTAACCGTTAGCTTAAGTTATTACTGCTGCTGCTGTTCTTGCTGCTGCTGCTCCATCAAGTCTGAATAGAGCTTGAAACTATTCACCTTGAATCCGGGAGCCTTCTCTATTGGAATATCCAGTATCTCTGTTGCTTCAACCAACTCATTTTCATACGAAACAGAAACGGAAACCTCCAGGTCGTGCCTTGCCTGTCCTTTGTAAACTCCTTTAACCGGACTGCAATCAGGAAAATTTCGTCCTACTGCTAATCGCACATGCGTTTCATTGGCTACGCAATTATTTGTAGGATCTAAGCCCAACCAGCCAAAATTCGGTAAATACGTCTCCACCCAGGCATGAGTAGCACCTTCGCCGCGCATCCCATTCTTATTGGGACAAACATATCCACTTACATATCTGGAGGGAATGTTAAGCAATCTCAACATTACCAAAAGTATATGCGCAAAATCCTGACAAACTCCAGCTTTAAGTTTCCAAACTTCATCCAGACTTGTTTCCACAGTAGTTATGCCCGGAATGTATTTGAAATCTTCGAAAACGTATTTGTTATACCGTAACGCTGTTTGATAGGGCGTTTCTTCAACTATCCGTTGTTTATTTACAACGTCCTTCAACTCGTTTAAAGCTTCGAAGTGTTCCACCATCAAATAATCAACATAGGGAATCTTCGATTGGAGTGATTGGAGATCAATCCATTGCTGCGAAGCGAACATGTCGTCAACTGGCAAAATCTTGTGATGCGTGTCTACTAACAATTCTGAACTAATTTCGAGTTCTGAATGTGGTACGCAATGAGTAAAGCTACCAACTTGGTTTCCGTAATAGTCCTGATAAATATCAACTACCGGATCTCCGCTGATCCGCAGATCATGCTTCAGTACCTCCTGAAAGTCATCATTTATTGGAAACAATATGATTTGATTGGCGCTATCCCGTACTAAACCGGTATAGGTATATCGGGTGATATGCTTTATCTTGAATTTTGGCATTTAATGCGAGTTATGAATAAGCAAAGTACTGCATATTTAATGAGTCCCCGATGGTATAGAGATCCTTTTTAATGGAGTACAGATAAGGGTGCAAGCCTTCTTGCCTAATCGATTGTAATGTACTGTATTTAATTCTACTCTCTAGTCTTCCGATGAGAATCGAAATTTCCTTTATTTCTGAAATATTATTATTGATTCTCAGGCGCTCCAGGTACCTCGAGATGTGATTAACTGAATACAATACAGATCTGGGAAAATCGCTGTTAAGGGCAATTAACTCTAGAACGTTTTCAGCTTCAAAGCCTTGTCGGTAAGTCTTTAAGTAAAGTTCGTAACCGCCGAGCGATAAAAGTAAATGCTTCCAATAAGATGTATCCGTTAGTAAGTCAGGATCATTATTAATCGTTCCAAATTTTACATCTAGGATATCGGCAGATTGAATACTTCTTTCGAGATATTTCCCAATATTCATAAAGCTTCTACCTTCGCCCCTTTCCATCGTGACTTCGGCAGTGCCACAGTAAAGCATTCCTTGCCTTATCAGGATATCCAATGCCGATATAGGATCATCCTTTTTTAAGTAGGATATTAGCTTATTTTCCTTTATTAGATGATAATACTCATTCAAACATTGCCATAAATCCTTAGTTATGTGATCCTGTACACTTCTCGCATTCTCCCGCGCAAGCGTTATTAGATTTATGATCGAATTAGGATTCTCTTTCCCAGCTATCATGTAAAGTAGAACCTCCCTGCTGCGATGTTCAATCTTCTTGATTTCTTCGCTATCAAGCTTTGTATAAAGTTTGATAACAGGGCGCCATGTAAACTCATGAATAGAATCTTGAGAAGATGCGTAATTAATTTTCAGCATCCTTAAAATCCCGTCACTGCGTTCAACGTAGCGACTTAACCAATATAAATTCGATGCAACTCTACTTAACATGCTTGATTCTTTTAAGAGGCTAATACCCAGGTGTCTTTACTTCCACCGCCTTGCGAGCTGTTTACAATCATCGATCCTTCAGTTAATGCTACACGGGTTAGTCCTCCCGGAACAATTTCTATTCCCTGCGGACCGCAAAGTGCAAAAGGCCGAAGATCAATTCGGCGGGGCATTAGGCTGCCATTCATGTAGCATGGTGCTGCCGATAAGTTGATAGTTGGTTGAGCAATAAATTGGCGCGGGTCCTGGAGTATTTCCTTTTTGTAATCCTCAATTTCGGTTTCGGTTGCTGAGTATCCCATCAACATGCCATAGCCACCACTTCCATTGGTTTTCTTAACAACCATCGTTTCAATATTTTGAAAGACATATTCCTGATGATCCTTATTTCCAAGTTGATATGTAGGAACATTCTTCAACAATGGTTCTTCGTTCAGATAATATTTGATCATATCGGGCACGTAAGAATAAATAGCCTTATCATCAGCAACACCATTTCCTACAGCGTTAACAATAGCTACGTTCCCTTTACGGTAAGCGCTCATCAATCCGGCCACTCCTAAGATACTTCCTGGGTTAAACACTAATGGATCAAGATATTCATCATCAACGCGACGATAAATCACATCTACTTGCTGACGTCCGTTAGTGGTTTTCATATAGACCTTATGATTATCAACCATCAAATCTCTGCCTTCTACCAACTCAACACCCATTAAACGCGCAAGTGTAGTATGTTCAAAATAGGCCGAATTATAAACTCCCGGACTCAACAGTACGATATTTGGGTTTGATATTTGTCTAGGCGAGATTGCCAACAAATTCTTATACAAAATGCCCGGATATTCCGTAACACTGCGTACACGGCATTGCGGCAACAGATCGGGAAATAGGCGTTTAGTAATTTCCCGGTTTTCCAGCATGTAGCTTACGCCGGAGGGAGTGCGTAAATTATCTTCAAGCACGTAATAAGTGCCATCGCTGTCGCGGATTAAGTCGATTCCTGCGATGTGAACGTAGATATCATGCGGAACGGATACATTAAACATTTCCCTTAAAAAATGTGGGCATGAATAAATCATGCTTATGGGAATGATGCCATCCTTTACGATGAACATATTACTATAAATGTCTTTAAGAAAAATGTTAAGTGCCTTTAGCCGCTGTTTAATTCCAGCTTCAATAAAGGTCCAGTCTGATGCGGTAATGATTCTGGGAATAATGTCGAAAGGAAAGATCTTCTCAATTCCCTCGCCGCTATTGTAAACCGTAAAGGTGATTCCTTGGCTCATAAACAGCCGCTTTGCAAGTTCTTCCTTTTTATTAAGGTCGTCGATCGACTCGGTAGTCAAATAATCGATTACTTTCTGATATGGAGAACGGATATTATGTTCACTGTTGAACATTTCATCCCAAGTATCTGAGGTTAGTTCATACTTTCCTAAAAAATTGGTTCCACTCATATAAAGGAAGTTCGGTTTTTGTAAATATATTACAAAATATTTGTAATTATGTTAACGAACAGAATCAAAAAGCGAATAATTGGTAAGTTTATTTGATTGAATTGGTAAATAATTAAGAACAAAGGTCAATTGCACTCAAAATCTGCTGACAAGCGTGCTCGATTTCACCCTCCGAAATTATTAAGGGAGGCGCAATTCGTATGGAAGTATCACAATGAAGAAACCAGTCTATGATAATTCCGTTTTCAGTAGCGGTCTTACTCACAGCTTCTACCTGTTCGAAATTACTCAGTTGAATCGCCAGCATCAATCCTTTACCTCTAACTTCCTTGATTGTAGGATGAATCAATAAACTACGGAATAAAGCTTCTTTACCATCGATGTTATTCATTAAGTCTTCGTCGATGATGGTATTTAATGTAGCTAGTCCCGCCGCGCAAGAAACCGGGTGACCGCCAAAAGTGGTGATATGCCCAAGAATCGGGTTTTCGGTAAGGACATTCATTATTTCCTTACTTGAAATGAATGCACCAATCGGCATTCCGCCACCGATTCCTTTCGCCAGCAACAAAATATCAGGAACAATGTCGAAGTGCTCAAAGGCAAAGAGCTTACCGGTTCGGCCGAAACCTGTTTGTATTTCGTCCAGTATCAGCAATGTTCCAGTTTCATTGCATCGATTTCTGATAGCCTTTAAGTATTCGATTTCGGGAACTCTCACCCCAGCTTCGCCCTGTATCGTTTCCATAATCACACAAGCAGTCTCGGTATCGATTTGCTCAATTTCAGAATATTCATTGAAATTGATGAATGAAACTTCCGGTAATAATGGGCGGTAAGCGTCTTTATAATAATCGTTGCCCATTACACTTAAGGCGCCGTGAGTGCTTCCATGATAAGCATTGTTGCAGGAGATTATTTTGCTTCTCCCTGTAAAGCGTTTGGCAAGCTTCAATGCTCCTTCGGTTGCTTCAGCGCCGGAATTAACAAAATAGACAGAGTTCAGATTTTCGGGTAACACAGATACGAGTTTGTCTGCAAAAAGTACCTGCGGAGCCTGTAAAAACTCACCATAAACAGAGAGGTGCATATACCGATCCACCTGATCCTTTATAGCGTTAACTACGTTTGCATTTCGATGGCCGACATTACTTACCGCAAAACCCGAAACCAAATCCATGTATTTTTTACCTCCGGGCGCAAAAAGATAAATGCCTTCTGCTCGTTCAATCTCAAGCAAACGTGGCGTTGTTGAGGTTTGAGCATTATTGAGCAAAAAAAGCTGTCTGAGGTTTAGCATCAGGTAAAAATACAAAAGCCTCAATGGTTCGAGGCTTCAGTGATTTAATTTTTGTGCTTTTTGTGTTTCAGGTGTTCGATCAACTGCTGTCGAAATTCTCGTTCTGCGGGATACACCATTGCCGCTTTCGGGCCAGGCAACACTTTTTGAAATTCCTCGCGATATCGTTTTCGTAATTCCAGAATTTCGCTTTCTATTTTCAACTCGTCTACAGGTTGTGCATCCGCTTCTTTCGCCGCAGCCCTGCGTTCCTGGCTCTTCTGACGCACAAGTTGTTGAATTTCATGCTGATATTCATTGTATACCGGCCAGAATTTTTTTGATTCTTCTGGAGTCAGATCTAATTTTTGAGTGATAAAAGCAGCTTTGACTGATTCTATTTGTCTCGGGTTGTCTTGGGCCCTAGCAGCTGTATCAAACAGGAACAGGCTAATTACAAGGCTATATAATAGAGTTTTCATCTTATAAATTTAATTGTAGGTATTGTTCAATTTCACTATCCGAGATTTCCGGCAACAGTTCCGAAACCTCTGGAACATCTTCAACATTGCTTGCTATTACAGGAATATCTCCGGCATCGCTGTAAAGTTGCAAGTAATTTACGATTTCCTCTTCAGGCAACTGAGCTATTTGATTTTCTACGTTATCAGTATTTGATGTGCGGTAATTATAGATCCCGAAAGTAAGTACAGCTGTAATACAAGCTGCTGCAGCATAAGTTATCCAGGAAGAGCTAAGCTTACGTACCTTGGATTGCTTTTGAGAGGTAATTCCAATCTTGGCATTGATCTTATCTTCAAGATTTTCGAAATAATTTTCGGGAACCGAGAACACTTCTTCATTCTTACTGCCAACTAGTTGCTCCAATTTCACACGTGAAGAAATTTGATCAGTTAACGTATCAAAATATTGATCTGGTACCTGAAATAATTCTTGTTGTTTGTCAAACTGATGGATGAAGATCTGAGCATGCAACTGCGCCTGCATTTCTTCGAAATATCCCTCAGGTACTAAAAATGGATTATTCTTCTCCATTGCCGCAAGTTTTGGCGCTTCCTCCTGCCAATTCTCGTTTATCTCATTCAAATCCATATATAATTGAATATCTTTTACTTGAATGGTTTAATCGTTGTTCATTAAATAATTCTCAATCTTCTTAACAGCGATATGAAATGATGCTTTTAGTGCGCCTACACTAGTCCCCAAAACCTGCGACATTTCTTCGTATTTCATGTCATCGTAATATTTCATGTTAAATACCAGGCGTTGCTTTTCTGGTAAAGTACAAAGCGCCTTTTGGAGTTTTAGCTGAATTTTGTCGGCGTTAATCTGAGTGCTGTCGGCAAGCGTGTCAGACAAATCATATGGCATTTCGTCAATCGAAACGTTGTTTTTCTGCTTTTTCTTATTTAAAAAAGTAAGACACTCATTCGAGGCGATGCGGTAAAGCCAGGTATAAAGCTGAGAGTCGTTTCTAAAGTTGGCCAGGTATTTCCAAACCTTCACAAAAGTGTCTTGTACCAAGTCATCCGCATCGTCATGATCGACAACCATACGGCGTATGTGCCAGTAGATTTTTTGCTGATACTTTTTTACAAGTAAACTAAATGCCTCGTTCCGGGTGCTTTCAATAGCAAATAGTGCAAGTATTTCCGAGTCTTCAACTTGTTTCATGTACTATTTTAAACCATGAATGTAGCAAATTGATTGCAAAGTACATTCAGCCTTTTGTAGGAGAAAAAAATTAAGGGTTCAGATCGCTGAAGAAAGAATTGGATGTGATCAATAAATTCGCTTTATGCACCTACTCAGGAAGCTTAAAGCTAGTGCATTTCTAGATATTATCGCAATCAGTTGAAATGTCACTCATAGATTCAATAAAATTACTGGCACTCATTTTAAAGAATTTTTTCTCAGCTTTAGATGCTAGTTTTAGAGATTGATCAAGAATCTGTCTTCCCTTTTCTGTTAGAGTTACGAGTTTAGCTCTAGCATCGCCATCTATCTTTTCCCGGCTGATATATTCCTTCTTTTCGAGACTTGCCAAAATCCGGGATGTCATCATTCTATCTATCTTAGAATGTTTTGCAACCTGATGTTGGTAGACTTTATTGCCAGACTTTCCCAGCCACCCACAAATCCATAAAACAACAAATTGTGTATAGGTTAAATCAAGTTCGGAGAGAACTTTATTGATCACTCTTTGCCAGCACATTTCTATTTGCCAAAGAAGAAATCCAGGTGCTTTATGCACGTTTACAATCAACTCATCGAACGCTAAAACCTTATTCATAAAAATGTGTGTCAACTCCTCCCAATCTCAATCAAATAAAACCAAAATTATTCTTTTAGGATAATTTTTCAATTACTTTTTTAATTTTCGCGTACTTTCATCCTTGTAGGATATTTAATACAGTGAAGGGTAAAAATGGCGTATCAATTTATAAGCGTTCTAAATACCTCTGTTTGACAAAGGAATGACAACGGCGTGAACCCTTATTATCTACCTTTGTTTTGGGTTTTTTAAGATACTTTCAGGCTTTGAAGCATTTAAAAGTTTTAGCATTCACTCATCAGCAGATTGATTTAAAGGAGTTAGGGAAACTGGTGATTTGTAATCAGACACTAACAGGCCGGTTGAATCGGGTGAGGGAGAAATTCGATATTCCTGAAATATTTTATATTGGTACATGTAACAGGGTTGAATTTATTTTTTCTGCTTCGCAGGAATTGACATTTGATTTTGTTAAGGTGTTTATCCAAACCTTAAACTTTTGTATCCCTGGCGATAAGATAGATGACTTTGTGAGTAAGGTAAGTACTTATGAAGATGAGCAGGCATTTAATCATTTACTGCGTGTGTCTTGTTCGTTAGAAAGCCTTGTAGTTGGTGAAAAAGAGATTTTGGCTCAGGTCAGGAAATCTTACGAAACTTGTAGAAAACTCGGCTTTACCGGTGATTACATGCGCATGGTAATGAGCCATGTAGTTAAAACCGCCAAGGAAGTATATACCAAAACCAAAATCTCCAAAAATCCTATCTCAGTTGTTTCTCTGGCTTACCGCAAGCTTCGCGACTTAAACATGTGTTCAAATTCTAGAATACTGATTATAGGTGCCGGCGAGACGAACAAAAATATTTGCAAATACCTCCAAAAACATAAATATTCTGATTTTGCAATATTTAACCGCACATTAGAAAATGCAGAGTCGTTAGCCGCCGATCTAAATGGCAGCGCATACAGTCTCGACGAACTTTCCACCTATAAAAAGGGGTTTGATGTGATTGTGACTTGCACGAGTGCAGTAAATCCAATACTTACAAAATCTATTTATGAGTCGTTATTGAATGGCGAAACTGATAAAAAGGTAATTGTAGATCTTGCTATTCCAAACGATACTTGCCCAGAGGTTTTAGCCTCTTATCCGGTGCATTTTATTGAAGTGAGAAGTTTGCAAGAGGTAGCCAACTTAAACATGCAAGAGCGTTATCACGAATTGGTGCATGCCGAGCAAATTATTGAGCTAAGTATAAACGAATTTAGACCTTTGTTAAAACAACGGCAGATCGAGTTGGCTATGCGCGAGGTTCCTAATAAAATAAAAGAAATCAGGAGCGTAGCCATAAATTCTGTATTTGCCGATGATATTGGTCAGCTTGATACCAATTCCCGCGAAATTTTAGAGCGTGTGATAAACTATATGGAAAAAAAGTACATTAGCGTTCCTATGGTTATGGCAAAAGAAATTTTGGTAAACAATAGCTAACCTCAGTCCTTTAATTCATTTACCTTTATTGTGAATAAAAAACTTATCATAGGTACCCGCGGTAGCGATCTTGCTTTGTGGCAGGCTAATTATGTAAAGGATAAGCTTTCGGAGTCTGGTATTGAAGCCGAGCTGAAAATCATTAAAACCCAAGGGGATAGTATTTTAAACCTCCGGTTAGATAAACTAGAGGGAAAAGGGTTTTTTACAAAAGAATTGGAAGAAGCTCTTTTGGGCGGTACAATTGATATTGCCGTTCATTCTCACAAAGACCTACCAACCCAAAGTCCTCCGGGTTTAACAATTGCTGCAGTTTCCGAACGCGAAGATCCGAACGAATTATTAATCATTCTGAAAGATTGTGTCGATATCAAACAAAGGCTTTCCATAAAGTTTGGTGGAATGGTAGGCACATCGTCTAATCGCCGCAAGGCACAATTATTATCTCTTCGACCCGATTTAGAAGTTGACGATTTACGGGGGAATGTTCCAACAAGAATTCAAAAGTTACGCGATGAGGATTATGATGCAATCATGATCGCCAAAGCCGGTGTTCATCGGTTGGGTATTGACTTGAGCGAGTTCTATGTAGAAGAATTAGAGCCGATGGAATTTATTCCATCACCGGCACAAGGCGTTTTAGCCATTCAGGTTCGTGAGAATGATACAGAGTTAATTGGGAAATTACAAATATTGCACAACGCCGATGTTGCTGAGCAAATAGGTGTTGAGCGTAAGGTGTTAAATCTGTTTAATGGCGGATGCCATATGCCTTTAGGCTGCTATTGCAGAAAGGAAGATGGTAAATTTCAGGTGTGGACATCCAAAGCGGAAGAGGAAGATTCGTTCCCGGACAGGTTATTTTTAGAGGCAGAAAATACCGATGGGCTGGCAGAAAAAATAGTAGCCAAATTTTCTAAAGACCGAAAGCTTCCGAGGAAGATATTTATTACCCGTGGTATTTCCGAACACAGTTATTTTCGCCGTGCGATGGAAAAGCACAACATAGAAGTTGACGGGCGCTCACTAATCCGCACTTTTCCTACTATTAATAAGCTTGACCCATATATTCTAAAACATCTGGATTGGATATTCTTTAGCAGTAAAAATGCAATCGAGTATTTTTTTGCCTTAAATCCATTGGTATCCAAAAAAACGAAGTTCGGGGTGTTAGGAAGAGCGTCGGAAGATGTACTTCGCAAATTTGGCCGTGTACCGGATTTTAATGGTGAAGAAGAGGGAATCGATACCAAAGAAATTGCTACTGAATTCGCGGAACTTGTTAACGGACAAACGGTCTTATTTCCAGGTGCTAAGGATTCTCTGAGAACAGTTCAAAAGGCCTTGTCTGCTGAAACTAAGATCATTGATCTGCCGGTTTATGAAACCATTATGGAAGATAATATTGAGCCTATCTATGCCGATGTTTTAATCTTTACAAGCCCCTCGAATGTTGAGGCTTATTTTGTTGAGAACCTAATTGAACCTGGACAGAAGGTGATTTGCATTGGTCGTGCAACAGGCAGGCAGTTCGACGAAATGGGAATGAAATATGCCTTGCCGTATTCGCCGGATGAGATCGGATTGGCTGAAGCAGTCTTTGGTCTTTAACATCTCTAAATAATAATTATAATACTTAATGAATATTCGTCCGCGTAGATTAAGAAAGTCTCCTATTATACGTGAAATGGTGGCCGAAACCCGCCTTTCAAAGGATATGTTCATTTATCCTTATTTTATTGTTCCGGGAAAAGACATAACGCATTCCATCGATGCCATGCCGGGAATTAACCACTTTTCGATAGATACCTTAATCAAAGATGTCGATCACGGCTTAAAGCTAGGCTTGAATAAAGTACTGCTGTTTGGTGTGGGCGAAGATAAGTCAGAAGACGCAAGTACAGCATTTAATACAAACTCGATTGTTGCAAACGCCGTTCGGGAATTGAAAACTGCATTTGGAGATGATCTTTTCGTTATTACGGACGTATGTACCTGCGCTTACACAACCCACGGACATTGCGGAATTATTCATGATGATTACGTTCACAATGATGAAACTGTTGAGGTTCTGGCGAGGATGGCCTTGAGTCATGCAGAAGCCGGTGCTGACA
Organism: Pedobacter sp.; assembly: GCA_036399495.1. GTDB lineage: Bacteria > Bacteroidota > Bacteroidia > Sphingobacteriales > Sphingobacteriaceae > Paradesertivirga. The sequence goes on along the minus strand of DASWMZ010000163.1, from coordinate 15,376 downwards.
TGGTTGCCCCGTCGGATATGATGGACGGTCGTATAGCCGGTATTCGTTCCAAACTTGATGATAATGACTTTGTGAATACTGCAATTATGAGCTATAGCATAAAGTTTGCTTCAGGCTATTATGGCCCTTTTCGGGAAGCCGCTGATTCTGCACCGGGAAAAGGCGACCGCAAAGCGTACCAAATGGATTTCCGTAATCCGATTGAAACGCTGAAGGAGGCATTTCTAGATGAAGCGGAAGGTGCCGACATTTTGATGGTCAAACCTGCTCTAGCTTATTTAGATATAATAAAGAGCCTAAAAGAAAATACCAATCTTCCAGTAGCGTGCTACAATGTTTCAGGTGAGTATTCGATGGTTAAGGCAGCTGCAAAAGCCGGTTGGATTGACGAGCAGAAGGTTACCATGGAAAATATGTATGCTTTTACAAGGGCTGGTGCCAGCAGCATCATTACATACCATGCTAGGGAAATACTAGAAAAGGGGTGGATGTAGCCTCACCCCGGCTCTCTCCGAAGGAGAGGGAGAAATGGGAAGTGTTTATATAAGTTCTTAGATATTTGAATTTACCTGTATTAAGTTATGATCCCTTTGAGTTTTAACTTTTTACTTTTGATTTTACCACATGCTTGACTCTCTCAAAAAAATCTTTTCAAACGATGATGAAGGACCTGTTTCCACTACGGGCAAACCGGATATTTCACGTGAAAAATCTGCCGAGCTTTATGAACGATCTAAGACTTATTTTCCGGGTGGAGTAAATTCGCCGGTAAGGGCATTTAAATCGGTTTATGGAACGCCGCTTTTCATCGAAAAGGGTGACGGATGTTTTGTTTGGGATGCGGATGGGAACCAGTTTATAGATTATTGCTGCTCTTGGGGGCCTCTTATTCTGGGACACAACAATCCGAAAGTAAGAGAAAAGGTTACAGAGGTGATGCAGCGGGGGATGAGCTTTGGAGCGCCAACAGCGCTTGAAAATGAACTTGCGGAGTTGATCTTGAAGAACAATAGCCTGATAGAGAAGATACGTTTTGTAAGTTCTGGTACGGAAGCAGTTATGTCTGCAATACGCCTTGCTAGAGGGTATACTAAGCGTGATAAGATTTTAAAGTTCGAAGGTTGTTACCACGGCCACGTCGACTCGCTGCTTGTGAAAGCTGGTTCTGGTTTGGTTACTTTCGGAGAAACATCATCTGCGGGAGTACCAAAATCATTTGCAGAAGAAACAATAGTGGTTCCGTTGAATGACAGGACTGCTGTTGAAGAAGCGTTTAAACAGTTCCCTGATCAAATTGCCGCAATCATTATTGAAGGTGTGCCGGCAAATAATGGGCTGCTGATTCAGGACAAGGAGTACGTTCAGTTTTTGCGTGAGATCAGTTCTGCTAATAAAAGTCTTTTGATTTTTGATGAGGTAATAACCGGCTTCAGACTGGGCTTTGAAGGCGCGGCCAAGCATTATAATGTAAAGCCGGATATTATTACTTACGGTAAAATAATTGGTGGTGGTTTGCCTGTCGGGATGTACGGCGCTTCTGCGGAAATTATGAGCAATGTTTCACCCGAAGGTGCCGTTTACCAGGCAGGAACCCTTTCGGGAAATCCGGTTGCAATGGCTGCGGGAATTGCTCAATTGACGGAATTGTTGCGATCTGGTTTTTATAAAGATTTAAATAAGAAAACCGACGAATTTGTAGAAGCGATCCAACGCTTTACAACTGCAAAAAACTATAAATTCAGAGTGTTTTCGATAGGCTCGATTTTCTGGTTTGCGTTTAGTGATAAGGATATTAAGAAAGCGGAGGATATTGACGCCTCAAGTATGGAGAAGTTCAAAGTTTTTCATCGGGAATTATTAAATCGGGGGATTTATTTAGGGCCATCAGGATATGAGGTTGGGTTTGTGTCGGCTGCGCATAATAAAACGGAACTGGAGCGGACAAAGCGGGCTATTTTTGATAGCTTGGATATTGTTTTTAGGAAAGCTTAATTGGCGACAGCGTTCTTAACCAGGTCGGCGTTAAATTAAGCGAGCAGCGTGAGGGATTGAAGCGGAAAGCCCATAGCCATGAGGTACGAATGGCGAGGACTTGCAGCGCAAAGCCCGACCCCGATTTTTTTCGGGGGCACGCCTAAATAAATGACGTTGTGTTTATCAAACGAACACAATCACAATACGGTAGTTCATGAGAAAACCATTAATAGTATTCTACTTCCTTGCTATTTATGTTCTTGCAGAACTGATATGGTGGGCTTCTTTATTGATAGCTGCCCGGCCGGAAAAGAAAACGATGATCCTAAGCGAGGGCGCTGTTTTCCTGTTGATTTTTGTGTCTGGAGCGTATTATCTTCAAAAGACTATAAAAAAAGAACGCAATCTTCATGATCAACAGCGGAATTTTTTACTTTCGGTTACGCATGAGCTGAAATCGCCTCTGGCATCGATTAAACTGTATCTGCAAACTATTTTAAAACGAGAACTCGATCGTCATAAAATTGAATCTTTTTTGAAAAACTCTCTAAAAGATATAGAGCGCCTTGATGATTTAGTTGAGAATATGTTGATTGCTACGCGAATCGAAAGCCAGTCGTATTCTTTCCCCAAGGAACATTTAAACTTTACTGAACTGGTTACAAAAGTTGCAGAACGGTTGCAAATTCATACCTGCAGCACGCAAACCATCAAATGCAAACTTGAGGAAGATGTGTATTTAACCGGTGATAAATTCGCACTCACTTTGGCCGTATCGAATTTAATTGAAAATGCGGTAAAGTATTCGCCGCCTTGTGAAGAAATTAAGGTTGAGTTGCAACGGGAAAGTAATTTTATTCGCTTTTCGGTTGCTGATAAGGGAATAGGTATTAACGATGAGGAAAAACTGCGCATATTTGAAAAGTTTTATCGTGTAGGCAGCGAAGACACCAGGAAAACAAAGGGCACCGGATTAGGCTTATACATTGTAAAACAGGTGCTGGATAATCACCAGGCGCAAATAAAAGTTAAAAACAACCGGTCTACCGGAAGTATATTTGAAGTAACCTTTAATTCAAATGGCAGCTAAACAACGTATTTTACTGGTAGAAGATGAAGACCATCTTCTTGAAGCAATTAAACTTAATCTGGAACTGGAAGGCTACAAAGTGAGCTCGGCTACAGATGGTAAAAAGGCTTTAAAAATCTTTAAGGAAGAACGCTTCAACCTGATTATTCTTGATGTGATGCTTCCGGAAATTGACGGTTTCCAGGTAGCCGAAACGATTAGGCTGGAGAATTCCGAGGTTCCGATCATGTTTCTTACCGCAAAAAACACCAGTGAAGACCGAGTTACCGGACTGAAGAAAGGTGCTGACGATTATTTAGTAAAACCATTCAATCTTGAAGAACTTATTCTTAGGGTAAACAACCTGGTTAAAAGAGGTTTATCCGGCGACGAAAAGAAGGAGCTGAATACATATAAGATTGGCGATAAAACTATCTATTTCAACTCATTCGAACTTCGTAACGATGATGGCTCTATTACGCCATTGACTAAAAAGGAAACGATGCTTCTAAAGCTTCTCATTGAGCGTCGGAATGATGCGGTATCCCGTGAGCAGATATTAGAAACGGTTTGGAATTACGATGTTTACCCATCAACCCGTACAATCGACAACTTCATTCTTACGTTTCGTAAATACTTCGAACCGGATCAAAAAAATCCAAAATACTTTCATTCCATCCGAGGGGTTGGTTATAAATTCACCGACAGTCAGTAACCGTTTATGTTAACAGTAAAAGCTCGTATTGCGGTAATCGCGGTAGCTTTACTTCTGTTGGGATGGACTGCTTACGAACATGTTTATGAACTCTCCGCATTAATTGCTTTTGGAATTCTGTTTGTAATTTACGGCTATTTTAAGGAAGGCACCGTTGTTTTAGCAGCTAAGGCATATCATAATCAGGATTTAATTAAAACAGAAAAGTTATTACAGCAGATTAAGAATCCCGATAGGCTAAAAAAAAGCAGGCGCGGATATTATGAATTTATGTACGGTAACATAGAATTAAAGCGTGAAAATCTATTAGAGGCAGAGCGCCATTTTCAAATTGCCAGCCGTTTTCCCTTAAAGAATGAAAACGAAAAGGCACTCGTATTAACCCAACTGGCAAATCTCAATCTTGGTAAAAAGGAGTTCGCCAAAGCCGGAGCTTATCTGGACATAGCCAAGGAGCTTAAGTCGAGTGCAAGAGTGAAAAATATAATTGAGAAAATAAATAACGAAATACAAAAAGGTAGTGAGTAACAGTCAAAAGGAATCCTTATTTATCAGGGCAGCAAATTCAGGGTTAACGGCACGACCGCCGGTGTGGATGATGCGACAGGCCGGTCGTTTTATGAAAGAGTACTGGGATATTAAAAACAAATATTCTTTTTTAGAGATGTGTAAAACTCCTGAGCTTGCCGCTGATGTTACCATGCTTCCGGTTGATTTGCTTGACATTGATGCAGCGATTCTTTTTTCGGATATATTAGTTACTGCTGAAGCTATGGGTGGCGATTTGAGCTTTACTCAAGGCGTTGGGCCGCGGTTTTCGAATCCGGTTCGTAATCAAGCAGATGTGGATAGGTTAGAAACCAGTGTAAACGATAAGCTGCAATATGTTGCTGATGCAATAAAAGTTATTCAGCAAAGGCTAAATAACAAAATCCCATTAATTGGCTTTGCAGGTGCACCTTTTACGGTAATGAGTTATTTGGTAGAAGGTGGTTCGTCGAAAGACTTCAAACTAACCAAGCTGATGCTACATAATCAGCCTGAGCTTGCGCATCAATTGCTTTCTAAAATAGCAGAGGTTACTACCGAGTATCTGAATTTGCAAATTGCTGCAGGAGTAAATGCTGTACAGATTTTTGATAGCTGGGCTCTCGCACTTTCGTGGGATGACTATAAGGAGTTCTCGCATCAATATATAGTTAAAATTATCGCCGGTTTAAACCGAAAGGATATCCCGGTTATTTCTTTCTGTAAAGGAAGTTCGGTTTTTGCGCCGCTTATGGCCGAAGCAAAACCTGATGTGATTTCAATTGATTGGAATGTTGATTTGCTTGATATCAAGAAGCGTTTGCCTCAAGGGATTGCTGTGCAGGGAAACCTAGATCCGCATGTGTTATACGCAGACAAAAGGGTGATTAAAGAACGAATCCATCGCTTGTTCGAAAGGATGAAAGGTGAGCCGGGCTTTATTTTTAATTTGGGTCATGGTATTATGCCTGATATTCCTTTTGACAATGTGAAGTATGCCATTGAGGTGGTGAAGGAGTTTAGTTATTAGATTACGAACTATGTTAGTGATGAAATTGCGCCAGACGTTAAGAAACTTAGTAATTCTCACTATTGTGTTCTGCAATATTGGGTGCGATCAGATATCAAAGAATATCGTTCGCGAGCAAATAGATTATAATGAAAGTATTCGTTTCCTTAATGATCGTTTAACAGTAACAAAAGTTGAAAACACAGGCGCGTTTCTAAGCCTTGGTAATAATTTGCCGGAGGGGCTTAGGTTATTCCTACTTGTATTGCTTCCTGTAATCACTCTCTTGGGAGCGATTATTTATATAATGATCAAGCAAGATATTTCTAAAGTGTTTATTCTTGGTGCATGTTTCACCATAGGTGGAGGTATCGGAAATCTTTATGATCGTATTCTCTTCGGATCAGTAACAGACTTTCTGCATATCAGTTTCGGAATCTTCCAAACGGGCATCTTTAATATGGCCGATGTCTCGATAATGATTGGGATGGGCTTTCTAATAGTTGGTTCCCAGCAAAAAAATCATCGGTTGCAAAAAACAGATACGGCTTAGATCGCGCTTATGGAATATCTCTACGCAAAATCGGTTCATATCATTTTCGTCGTTAGCTGGATGGCCGGCTTGTTTTATATTGTGCGGCTGTTTATTTACCATGTTGAGGCTAACGACCGACCTGAGGAAGAAAGAGTTGTTCTGCAAAGGCAATTCGAAATCATGCAAAGCAAGCTGTGGAATATTATTACAACGCCTGCCATGATAGGAAGTATTTTGGCTGGAGCGTACATGATCTATCTAAATCCGGCTTTACTTCACATGAACTGGATGCTGGTAAAGCTTGCTTTTGTTGTCGGACTGCTTATTTATCATTTTATCTGCCAGCGCATAATAAGAAAGCAAGAAACAGGCACATCACGGTGGACATCAACTCAATTACGACTTTGGAATGAACTTGCCACCGTCTTTCTTGTCGCAATTGTGTTTACCGTTGTTTTAAAAACAGGGATTGATTGGTTTTACGGTTTGACTGGGCTGGTAATTTTTGTAATTGTGATTATGTCGGCCGTGAAAATTTACAAATACTACCGACTAAAAAGCTAAACGATCCTGCTTAATCGCCTTAAATTTGTAAGGATGCAACCATTTTCACTTTACCCCCATCTTATACACAAACGTAAATGAATTTGAGTCGCAAATTATCTGTAGACGATTTGCTTGATGGCTGTAAGCGCGAAGAGCGCAGAACCCAGGAGCTGTTATATAAATTACTTGCATCGAGAATGCTGGGTGTTTGTATGCGGTACGCTAAAGACAGGTTTGAGGCGGAAGATATATTACAGGTTGGATTTGTAAAAGTGTTTAGAAAGGTGGGAGAGTTTCGAGGTGACGGCTCTTTTGAAGGTTGGATAAGGCGGATTATGGTGAACACAGCTATCGAATCTTATCGTAAAAACCAAAGGATGATGAATGTGGTTGACATTGATGAAGTGTTTGATGCACCGCAAATAACCTTTGATATGAATGGTCTAGAGGTTAAGGATTTGATGAATTTAATTCAAAGCTTATCGGCCGGATATAAACTGGTTTTCAATCTCTACGCCATTGAAGGCTATTCTCATAAAGAGATTGCGTCGCAGTTAGGAATTTCAGAAGGCGCATCGAAATCTCAATTATCCAGAGCCAGGGCGATTTTAAAAGAAAAAATAAAAAATTTGGAAGACGATTTTTTACCTGAGCAATCAACCGCCAGGGAAGACTTTCCAGTAATAATGGCAGCGTTGCCAATAAAAAATTGAAGATGGATATGAAACCATTGTCTGATAAAGATTTTGATAAGTTTTTCCATGATAAGTTCGCGGATTTTGAAGAGAAACCTTCAGCCGCTTTGTGGTCTGGAATATCAAAGCAGTTAAGTAATAAAAAACGACGGTCTTCCCCTGTGCTTTGGGTGGCGGCGGCCAGCTTGGCAGTTGTATTAGGAGCAGGTATTTGGTTTTCGTCACAAAAGGAGCCTATTTATTTAACTGGAGGTGAAAATTCGGCGATAGTAAGTCAACAGAAAAAACCTTCACAGGTGGTGGTTAGAACTACTAGCAGTGCTAATGTGAAAACGGGCTATAACGTAAGTACCTCAAAAACTGAAAAGGTGTTTAGCGCTCCGATTAAACAGGATGTGGCGGTTAACGCAAAGGAAGAGGCTTCGACACTTCCCGTTACTAAAAAGGCTACTGAGAAGGACCAGGCTACGCAAATTACTCTTGCGGCTATTCCCGAGCCGGTTAAAGAAGCAGATTTAAATGTGAGTACGCCTGAAGAATCACTTGCTATTTCTACTAATGTGGATGAGGAGATGCAGGATGTAACGACAAAGCAAACCCGGATCAAATCGGTTGGTAGCCTTGTAAACTTTGTTGTAAGCAAAGTTGATAAGCGTAAGAAAAAAATCATCGAATTCGAAGACAATGACGAGGGAACGAAAGTTTCTGGTTTTAATTTCGGGTTATTAAAGTTTCAATTAAAGGATTAAATAATGAAGATCAATCTGGTATTAGTTTTATTGTGTTTTAGCGTTGCAGCTTTCGCCCAAGAAGAAAAGCGCGACTCGACTCAAAAAGAAAAAAAGTCTATTAAATTAACTATTGGTGTGAGGGATACAGTAAAGATTGATACAATTAAGCCGTCGTCGAAATTTTCTGTTCAACTAACTTTCGCACGCATAGATCTGGGTTTAGCAAAGTTTACAGATAATGGAAGTTTTACACTTTCACCGGCTACCCAGCTCCTTGAAACCATAACTTTTAAAACACATAATTTCGGTTTTGAGTTTTTTCAAATGGGGTATCGATTTAATCATTATTTCAAAGTATATCTGGGTAGCGGCATAGATTGGACCCATATGCGATTTAAAAAAGACATCACCATACAACCCGATAAACCAAAGTTTGAACCAGTAGAAGAATCTGTCGATTTTGAAAAGAATCGCTTTAGCAGCACTTATTTAAGAATTCCGTTGGCTTTCCAGCTGAGAACAAAAGATGATCGCAAGGGTAATAAAGTCCATTTTGTTTTCGGCCCTGAAGTTGGGTTCTTAATTAATGGCAAAACTAAACAGGTTAGTGACGAGCGCGGGAAGCAAAAGGTTAAAGACGATTTCAATCTCAACCCTTTTAGATACGGTGCTTCTGCAAGGCTGGGTTATGGTTCATTTGGTGTTTACGTGAAGTATTATGATACTGATGTGTTCGCTGACAATCAAGGCCCCCAAGGCTTTAAAAATATGAATTTTGGAGTGATGTTGGGTTGGTAGTTCAATCCTATAAAGAATGATAATCAACCCTGCTTGGAACAAAGGCAGGGTTTTTTGTTGAGTAAATTGTAAGTTTGAGCATGTCGACAGAATCATTTATTGAGATTAAGCAAGTAAGTAAAAGATATCCGACAGAGAATTTCGCAGGGATAAGGGAGATAACGGCATCCATCTCAAAAGGACAGGTAATCGCTATAGTTGGTGAGAGCGGCAGCGGAAAAAGTACTTTACTTAAAGTTATCTATGGATTGCTTGCCCCTGATAGCGGCATTGTTAATTTTAAAAATGAAGCCATTCTCGGCCCGGATGAAAAATTGATTCCTGGTCACGACTCCATGAAAATGGTAACTCAGGATTTTAGCTTAAATACGTACGCAAAAGTTTATGATAATGTCGCCTCTATGCTTCCGAATACGAATCTTAAGTACAAGGAAGAGAAATCATGGGAAATCATGAAGTTTTTGCGCATTGATCATCTTTATAACAAACGCGTTTCTGATTTAAGTGGTGGTGAGCAGCAACGCGTCGCTATTGCACGGGCAATTATTACCGAGCCGGAAGTGGTGTTGATGGATGAACCTTTCAGTCAGGTGGACACGCCATTGAAAACACATCTAAGGGCCGATATCAAACGGCTTTCACAAGATTTAGGAATAACTGTTATTTTGGTCTCACACGATCCGGTTGACGGATTGTCATTAGCCGATGAAATTATCGTTTTAAACAAAGGTGAAATCGTAGAAACCGGTAGCCCTGAGAAACTCTACAATCAACCAAAAAATGCCTATACTTCGCGACTTCTTGCCGATTCCAATATCTTAACTAAAGACGAAGCGCAGAAACTCGGTTTAAAGCCAATTAAGGATTTCGTTGCTATTTATCCCGAATGGATTGAATTAAAACGGAGTTGGAGCAGTAAGAATTATACACTGATTGATTCGTTTTTTAAAGGCTTGTACGAAGAACTATTGTTAGAAAAAGAAGGTATTCAAGTTAGAGCAGTGAACAGGAATATGGGAGCCTATAAAAAAGGAAATCCGGTTCCTGTTTTACTCGAAAAGTTTATAGCCTTTGACAACGTCTAAACCAAGTATTCAAACAGTGTCAAATCATGATTAATCTCCCTGTATTCAAAATTCATAGCTTCCATTTGACTGATTAATTTCGAATAATCACCTGCATGTTTTAGTTCGATTCCTACCAATGCAGGCCCGTATTCTTTTTGAATTTTCTTAACAAACTCAAAGCGGGTTATGTCATCATGCGGGCCCAATACTTCATTTACAAAAAGCTTTAATGCCCCAGGCCTCTGAGGAAAATTAATCACGAAATAATGCTTCAGTCCTTCGTACAACAGAGAAAGCTCTTTAATTTCCTGCATTCGTTCAATGTCGTTATTGCCGCCACTGAGTACACAAACTACCTTTTTGCCTTTTATTTCACTTGCGCAAAAGTCTAAAGCTGCTACAGACAGAGCACCAGCTGGTTCTGCAACGATGGCATCTTCATTATAGAGCTTTAGAATGGTAGTACAAACCTTCCCTTCCGGGATTAAGAGGACCTTATCTAACACCTCCTGGCAAATTGGGAATGTTAGCGCGCCCGCCCTTTTAACAGATGCACCATCAACAAATGAGTTTATTTTTTCAAGTGAAACCGGAGCGCCATTTTCGATAGCTTTCGACATAGAAGGTGCGCCTTCGGGTTCTACACCAAATATCTTAATGTTGGGTTTAACCCCTTTCATGTAAAGTCCGGCACCAGCCGACAAGCCGCCGCCACCCACAGGGATAATAACGATATCGGCATCAGGCAGGTCTTCCAGAATCTCAACTCCAACAGTCCCTTGTCCTTCAATAACGTTGTAATTGTCGAAAGGAGGGATGAACGTTTTATTATGAGCATCGGTATATGTAAGCGCTTCTTTAAGGCAATCGTCAAACGTATCGCCAACCAGTATTATCTCAATCATATCACCGCCAAACATGCGGGTTTGATTAATCTTCTGTTTGGGCGCAATCTCGGGCATGAAAATCACCCCTTTGATTTTGAGTTTTTTGCAGGAGTAAGCCACTCCCTGGGCATGGTTACCAGCACTAGCACAAACTACACCGTTTGCTAATTGCTCTTCGGTAAGCTGGCTAATCATATTATAGGCTCCGCGAAGTTTATAGGACCGTACCAGCTGCATGTCTTCCCGTTTAAGGTAAACTTCGCAAAAGTATTTTTCTGATAAGCCGGCGTTGTAATTTAGGGGCGTACGTTTTATTATTGATTTTAATCGTTGTAAAGCGGCCGGGGAATCTAGTTTAGCTTGCAAATCCATATCTATAATATTAAATCACCCTTTCAAAATGCTCCACCACCGGAAAAGGCTCATAGTAATGATGCAGCAGTTCCCGCCACTTGCCATAAGCTTCCGACTGTCGGAATCCAACAGTATGGTCTTCCAGCTTTTCCCATTTTACGAGCAGAACGTATTTGTTCTCCTGTTCGAGGCATTTTTGCAGGGTATGCTCAATATAACCATTTATTGAACTAATGTATTGTCCTGCGGTTGCAAAATCTGTTTCAAATTGCTTTTGCATGCCGGGTTTTACATAAAGGATTGCAATCTCCAAAATCATACGTTTGTTCCCCTTACTTCCTTTAGTTTCATAACCATCGACACAGCCTCGGTTTCAATCCATTTGTTGTAGTCTTCTATGGCTTGTAATCTGTCATTGTCGTCAAGATAGCCCTCTTCAACCATCTGGGTTGAACCAGCTACTTTAGACCAAACACCGATCTTAGAAAGAAAATTTTCGTTGTCTCTTGTATAGATCTCATCAGAATCAGAGACTTGAATCGAATCGAACCCAGCTTGTTCAAAATAATCAGATAAGTCTTCTGCAATATGATTATTCATGCCTGCATCGGCGCGCCATCTTAAGAATGTGGCGTAGAATCGCTGCATACTTTCGGGGGGAAGGGGTTGCCATTCAATTGCTTCGTGATTATAATCTAAAATCGAAACGATACCGCCTGGCTTCAACATGCTTTTCATTTTCACCAATGCTTCCTGCGGCGTGCTTAACCATTGCAAGGTCCGGGCCGAAACGATCAGGTCGAACTTTTCTTCCGTTTCAAATTGAAATAGGTCTGCGTGGATGAGCTGCAGATTAGTAGCTGCTTTATTAGTGTCGTTGCCGCTGATGATGAAAGCTTCCGTATTGTCGATGCCGGTAACATGGCCAGTTGGTCCGACACGTTCAGCGATGCCTTTGGATATGGCACCAGTTCCGCAACCTACATCTAGGACTTTCAGTCCCGGCTTTAAGAGCGGAACTAAAGTTCTGTAATCCTTCTCAAGCGACCTGTTATCGAAGATTTTGTTGGCGGATTGTCCGTCTCTTTGGATTTCTTTGTTCATGGTTGAAGGTGGTTCAGTCATCCGATGACTCTGAGTTATCAGATGACTATGGTGCTTGTAAACAAAAAACCCGCTATCAGAAATAGCGGGTCGGTATTTCTTTTTGTTTTAATTATTAGATGTTCTTTGCCAGCCAATCGCCAACTTCACTGGTTTTATAGGCTTTGCCTTGTTTGCCAGCAATATCTTCCGTAACGATACCTTCCGCTAAGGATTTGTTAACCACGTCGCGAATTACTGCTGCTTCTTCTTTCAAGCCAAAAGCATCTTCAAACATCATTGCCGCCGAAAGAACGGTTGCTAATGGATTTGCAATGTCTTTCCCAGCTGCCTGAGGATACGAACCATGAATCGGCTCATATAAAGAAGTATGGAGTCCTTTTGATGCTGATGGCATTAATCCCATTGACCCTGAAATTACAGAAGCCTCATCAGTTAAGATATCGCCAAATAAGTTCTCAGTAATCAATACATCGTATGAGCTTGGCCATTGAACCAAACGCATCGCAACAGCATCAACGAATTCATAGCTAACTTCCACTTCCGGGAAATCTTTTTCCATGTCTTGAACGGTTTCTCTCCATAAGCGAGAGCTTTCAAGAACGTTAGCCTTATCTACACAACAAAGCTTTTTGCTGCGAGTCATTGCTAATTCGAATCCTAGTTTGGCAAGACGTTGAATCTCTGCACGCGTGTAAGTACAAGTATCGAAAGCCGTGTTGCCATCGTCTTTACGACCACGTTCACCGAAGTAAATACCGCCTGTTAGCTCACGTAAGATAATTAAGTCGGTACCTTCAATGCGCTCTCTTTTTAACGGAGAGTTATCAATTAAAGAAGGAAAGGTGAAAGTAGGGCGCACGTTTGCGAACAAACCTAATTTCTGGCGCATTTTCAGCAAGCCTTGCTCCGGGCGAACCGTTGCTTTAGGGTCGTTATCATACTTCGGGTGACCAATAGCTCCGAAAAGCACAGCATCAGCAGCCATACAAACTTCGTGCGTAGAGTCTGGATAAGGCTCACCAACTGCGTCGATTGCAGCTGCGCCGGTTAGGGCAGAGGTCCAGCTTACTTCGTGTCCAAATTTTTTTGATACAGCGTCTACTACTTTAACTGCCTGGTCGATTACTTCAGGTCCTATTCCGTCTCCTGCAAGAAGGGCGATATTTAATTTCATTGTGATTATTTATGTTTTGCTTAAAATTTATGTTTGAGTACTATTTCAATTCGTCCACTTCTTTAATCAGGAAGCAGTGCTCATGTCTTTGCATTCCAATTTTAGGATAATATTCAGTTGCCTTGGGTGCTGATAACAGAATTAATGTCGCTTCTGGTGTAGCTAGCTTCACCTGGCGTATAAGCTCTTTACCTATTCCCTGATGCTGATATTTTTCATCCACTGCCAGGTCTGAAAGATAGGTGCAGTATACAAAATCGGTTAAAGAACGGGCTACACCAACTAACTGGCCGTTATGCCTGGCGGTGATGATTAAATCTGCTGCTTCGACCATGGCTTTCATGCGATTCTGGTCATCCACAGGGCGTCGTTCCCCTAAGGTTGAATTCACCAGGACCTGTTTAAACTCTTCAGGACTTAAATTTTTTTCGATGGTGTATTCAATCATGATACTCTACGCTGCCTTGGTTGGTGTCCCCACCCAATCAAATAATATTCAACATCTTCTGCGTTGCCTTTATCGCACAAACCGTCTGGTCCGAATCCAGACCCCGAGTTTTAAAAGTTTTGCTATCTGTCTCCCAGGTAATAACCGTTTCACACAAAGCATCAGAACTGCTTCCAGGCGCTATGCGAACCGCATAGTCCACAAGCTTAGGCAAGGTCATACTCTTTTTGGTGTAGACCTTTGTTAATGCATTCATAAACGCATCAAACTGTCCATCGCCCTGAGCATTTTCTTCGTAAACCTTGCCATCAATGCAAATCGAAATGGTTGCTGATGGCCTTAATCCTTTTGAATGTGTTAAGGCGTAAGCTTCAACCTTAATTTTCTCTTCGTAAAGATTACTGTCCAATACATCAGAAATAATGTAAGGAAGGTCTTCTTTGGTAACAGTTTCTTTTTTATCGCCAAGCTCAATAACCCGTTGAGTTACTTTTTTTAAATCCTCATCATTCAGCTTAAGGCCAAGTTCCTGAAGATTCTTCTCAATATTGGCTTTGCCGGATGTTTTGCCAAGCGCGTATTTACGTTTTCTTCCGAATCGCTCAGGAAGCAAATCGTTGAAATACAAATTCTTTTTATTATCACCATCGGCATGGATGCCTGCAGTTTGGGTGAACACATACTCGCCAACAATAGGCTTGTTGGATGGAATACGAACTCCCGAGAAAGTCTCAACCAGCTTGCTTACCTGATAAATAGAAGATTCTTTTAAAGAAATTTCCACCTCAGGCAAAAAGTCGTTGATGACTGCAATAGCACTTGCCATAGGTGCGTTGCCAGCACGCTCACCCATCCCGTTTACGGTTAAATGTAAACCATCTATGCCTGCTTTCACCGATTCAAGTACACAAGCCGTACCCAAATCATAGTCGTTATGGGCATGGAAATCAAAATGGATATGAGGGTATTTTGATTTTATTTCTGTGATGTATTTATAAACTTCAGATGGAATTAATATGCCCAAAGTATCTGGCAGCAAAATTCGTTTTACCGGTTGGGTTGACAAGAACTCCAAATATCGCATGGTATATTCATGCGAGTTACGCATGCCGTTACTCCAGTCTTCCAGATAAACATTGGTTTCAATACCTTCCCGCTGAGCGGATGAGATTGCCTGAGCAACTTCTGCGAAATGCTGTTCAGGAGTTTTCTTAAGCTGATAAGTAAGATGATTTAATGAGCCTTTAGTTAGTAAGTTCTGAACCTTAACCCCAGCTTTTTTCATCCACTCGATGGAAACACCGTTATCTACGAATGATAACACTTCAATGGCGTTGATAAAGCCATTTGCTGTCGCCCATTCGGTGATAGCTTTTACCGCTTCGAATTCACCAGCGGATACTCGCGCCGAAGCAATTTCGACCCGGTCTACATGTAGCTCTTCAAGCAATAATTGCGAAATGGTAAGTTTTTCTGAAATAGAAAATGAGACACCAGATGTTTGCTCCCCATCGCGGAGAGTAGTATCCATTATTTCTATTTTGCGTCTTTCCATTTTCTAAAATCTGCTTTTTTGTGCCTGCAGGTTGCGTGAGGGATTGAAGTGGAAAGTCCACAGCCCCAATTTTTCATTGGGGCGAGGACTTGTAACGAAAAGCCCGACCCCGATTTTTCTTCGGGGGCACGCTCAGTCTTTTTTAATTCTTATAACGGCAAATG
This sequence comes from Pedobacter sp., assembly GCA_036399495.1. Classification (GTDB taxonomy): domain Bacteria; phylum Bacteroidota; class Bacteroidia; order Sphingobacteriales; family Sphingobacteriaceae; genus Paradesertivirga. The sequence continues at coordinate 20 of DASWMZ010000163.1, read as the reverse complement.
CGTAGCAAATTCCTCAATCT
>DASWMZ010000162.1:0-15016 GCA_036399495.1 Pedobacter sp. | reverse complement strand
TCTGGTAACTTTCAATGGAGATCCACTCCACACTACAAAAGGTCACATCTTTTTGGATTGCGGAAGAATTAAAATAAACTGCACTATTTGAATGATGGTAATGCTCGGCAGATCCGACCCCATGTTCGCGATGCTGTAATTCAATATAAAACTTAGGAAAGTAAACACTATTATCTTTCTCAACCCACATGCAAAATTGCAGAATAGTTAGATTAACCTGAAATTCTCGCATACGCTCCCAGATTTCATCATCTGATGGCCTAGTTAAAAAATTGAACTTTGTACTGGAAAATACGTCAATCTGAAATAATGTTTCAAACTCGGTAGAACCAATAAGCTTTTCTAAACCAGGGCAATAGAAGTTTTCTCTAATGAATTCTTTATCCATTAAAAAAGCAAAGTTAAAGTCTTCTTCTCTATGCTGCCCTATGACGGCAATTAAATCTATTTTTAGAAAGTATGAGGGCGTTATAATTCTTAAAAGCATCCTAGTAATAAATGGGCTTAACATACTTGTCATAGTAATCAGTAGTGTATGTTAAATTGTATGTTAAAATAAAAAAACCGCTCTAGAATTAAACTAAAGCGGTTTTTAGTACTCAGAGCGGGAATCGAACCCGCACGCCTTTAACGGGCACAGGATTTTAAGTCCTGCGTGTCTACCAGTTCCACCATCTGAGCAGGTGTTCACCTTAAAAATAAATCCCTTCGGGCTGAAGGGATTTGGAGCGAAAGACGAGATTCGAACTCGCGACCCCGACCTTGGCAAGGTCGTGCTCTACCAACTGAGCTACTTTCGCGTTGGTTACAAATTTGCAGTTTTATCTGTTTTTTGTGAATGCAAATATAGACAGAAATGCATCCTTGTCAACTAAATATTAAAGTTTTTTTTAGATTTTCAATAAATCGTTGGATTTCAGGCAATCAAAAACAAGGTCTCTCTCGTATCCTTTCGAAATGCCATACAAAATCAGCTTTTGCTGGCGCTTGAAACTTTCTTTTTCCTTCAGTAAGGCAGCTTTTTTAATCATTAATGACTTCAGCGTCCGTTCATAATCTACAGGATTAATCTCATTGAGTGCCTTTTTAATGAGGTTATCTCCTACTCTTTTCAACTTTAATCCCTCCCTGATTTTAATCTTCCCCCAATTCTTTATCCTGAATTTTCCAAGCGTGTAAGCAAATGCGAAGCGCGCTTCATTCAAATAATTTGAGCTAATTAACTCGCTAATCACTTCCTCCACCTCTGTAGAGTGCAAACCATAACTATATAATTTATCACGCACCTCCTGTTGTGAGCGTTCCTGGTAGGCGCAAAAATATTCCAGCTTTGCATGTGCTGCTTTCTTATCAAGAATTTTCTTACCGTTACCTTCAGACTCCATAATTTTCAATTCATAAAAATATCAATCAAATCATTAAAATTTACAGAAATTAGTGCTCTCATGGCGAACAAATTTTATGCGGTTACCGAACTTAAAGAAGTTATTAATGCCGAAGGCACTATAAATGCACCTGAGGCAACTATAAGGATACTCGGATTTGACAGCCGAAAACTTACTGATGTAAAACACACTTTGTTTTTTGCCCTTAAAGGTCGCCGAGACGGTCATCAATTCATACAGGATGTATACGACCAGGGAATCAGAAACTTTGTGATCTCTGATGAATCGATTAATCTAAATAGATATCCGGATACGAATATACTTCTTGTTAAAGACACCTTGCAAGCACTCCATTCGCTTACCGCATGGCACCGGAAACAATTTGAATATCCGGTGATTGCAATTACTGGAAGTAACGGTAAAACTGTAGTGAAAGAGTGGCTATATCAGTTGCTTGCACCAGAAAAAAATATCGTACGAAGCCCGAAGAGTTATAACTCACAGATAGGAGTACCGCTTTCAGTATGGGAAATGAACGACGGGCATTCGATGGCAATTTTTGAAGCTGGCGTTTCTCACACAGGAGAGATGATAAACCTGGTCAGGGTTATCCAGCCAACTATTGGCATCCTTACTAATATTGGCGAGGCGCATAACGAAGGCTTTGCCGATCGTGAAGAAAAAATCAGGGAAAAACTGCTTTTATTTAGCGATACCGACTTATTTATTTATTCGCCAAAGTATCTCAAAGGTTATCTGGGTGATATCCCTGGAAAACAAAAATTCACCTGGTCTTGGGATGAAGATGCCGACTTAAAATTAATTGATGATGAAATTCTGGAGAATAAATACCTTTTCATCCGGGGGAAATACAAAGAAAATGACGTGCAATGTGTAGTCCCTTTTATCGATGCGGCATCGGTTGAAAATGCTATTTGCTGTTGGGCTACCATATTAGCTTTGGGTTATTTACCCCAAGATGCCGACCTCCGCCTAGAGAAACTTCAGCCTATTAAAATGAGACTTGAATTGAAGGACGGAATTAATAATTGTTCTATTATAGATGACTCTTACAGTCTCGACATTTCTTCGCTCGCTATCGCACTTGATTTTTTGAATCAACAGAATCAACATTCAAAACGCACACTGATTTTATCAGACATACCTGAGGCTGGCCTTGACGCAGACTCGCTTTACACTCAAGTGGCTAAGCTTCTTGAAAATAAAAACGTCGACCGATTTATTGGGGTTGGCGAAGAGATAGGCAAGCACTCGGAAAAGTTCAAACCAGATTCATCTTTTATTAAAAATACAGATGAACTGATTCAACAGATCGACACACTTAAACTATTCAATGAAACCATTTTAATAAAGGGAGCCAGAGCTTTTGGCTTTGAGCAAGTGAGTACGGTTTTAGCTAAAAAAGTACACGAAACACTGCTCGAAATAAACCTAAATGCACTCGAGCATAATCTCAATTACTATAAATCATTATTAGAAAAAGGCACGAAACTTATGGTAATGGTAAAGGCTTTTTCTTACGGAAGCGGAAGTTTTGAGATTGCCAATCTATTACAGTTTAATAAAATTGATTGGCTTGCAGTAGCTTATGCTGATGAAGGTGTAACGCTCAGAAAAGCGGGGATTACACTTCCTATTCTGGTGATGAATCCCGATGTGATGGCCTTCGATGTGATGGTAGAGCATTCACTGGAACCTGAGATTTATAGCTTCAGGATCTTGAAAGATTTTGTGGAGGTACTAAACCGTAAAAACAAAGAGAGCTACCCGGTACACCTCAAGCTGGATACAGGCATGCATCGGCTTGGATTTCTCCAATTGGATCTGGATGCTTTGTTAAAGGAAATTACAAATTGCCCAGCCATTAAAATAACGACTGTATTCTCCCATCTGGTGGCCAGTGAAGATCCTCAATCGGATGATTTCACCCAACACCAGATTAGTATTTTTAACGAAATGACTCAGCAAATAGAGCAAGCTATTGGCTATAATTTTTTAAGGCATATCGCCAATTCATCCGGCATTAGCCGAATACCTGAGGCGCAGTTTGATATGGTACGTTTGGGTATTGGCCTTTACGGGATTGATAGTGCCTATAAAAATAAAAAAACACCGCTTCAAACGGTAACCACTTTAAAAACCAGTATTTCACAAATTAAAGAATTAAATCCTGGCGATACCGTGGGCTATAATCGGAAAGGTGTTTTGCCTGATGGCGGAAAAGTAGCTACTATAAAAATTGGCTATGCTGATGGTTACAGCAGAAAATTGGGAAATGGCAATGGCAAAATGCTGGTGAACGGTACAGAAGTGCCGACTATTGGAAACATTTGCATGGATATGTGTATGCTTGACATTACCGGAATTAAAGCTAAAGAAGGCGACGAAGTAATTGTGTTTAACGATGTTATCCGGGTTGAAGATATAGCAAATCAAATCGATACTATCCCTTACGAAGTGTTGACGGGAATTTCTGAACGAGTTAAAAGGGTTTATTATTACGAATAAGGAAGATTTAGTACTGTTATTTGAAGTTTACAGGAGCACTGCGCGGAATCCTGGTTAATATTACGAAATTTAGCCGTCTTGGGAAGGCTCAAAGCTAGCAAATGATATATCAACTTGAAGGTAAATCCTTACCATGGTTCCGGGAAGAAGCTTCGAATTCGCTCGTCATTTACCCTCAATGTAGCCGTCCTCTTTAATTGTAGCTCCGAATATTTTAGTAAATTCTCGCGCTACAGCAGGCTTTCCGCTATAACCAACTTCTTCTATTGAAACAAAGAATACTGAATGCTTGGCCGATGGACCGGTTTAGCAGGACGAATTTTGATTTGGGGGGAACCATTAATTTGATAAACCTGAGATTCTTCAAACCTCGAAGCCACTACAACACGGGTATTTCCGGCATGATGAGTAAATAGTTCTTTGGACAAGGTTGGGCAATTATTATCTTTTGATAGGTGCGACAAAAGCACAAGACTCATAAAGAATGATTTGCATTTTGTAAAAACTTCCAGTGCTTGCTTATTAGAAAGATGTCCGTTGCCGCCTCGTATTCGTCTTTTGAGATGATAAGGGTAATTGCCCCGCTCCAGCATATCTTCATCATAATTAGCTTCGAGAAAAGCAGCATGACATTTTTTAAACTGACTTTTTAATTGCTCACAAACTGTACCGATATCCGTAAATACGCCAATGGTTACATTGTTTCCCTTAACTGTAAAACTGTGTGGTTCTATTGCATCGTGACATTTGGGAAAAGCAGAAACACAAAGGCTTCCTATAATAACATCCTGGTTCTGCTCAAAAGTTCTGGTCAAATGAGCTTCCAGAGTCAGACTGCCATGACTTAATGTATTGTTAGTAATATAAACAGGTATTTGATATTTTTTTGATAGGGCAGGAACTCCTTTAATGTGATCGTGGTGCTCATGGGAGACGAAAATCGCTTTCACCTTATTCATCAATAACCCCAACCGGCTCATTCGTTTTTCGGTTTCCCGACAAGAAATTCCGGCATCAACCAGAACTGCTTCGTGTTGATTGCCAATGTAATAGCAGTTTCCATTACTCCCCGAATTTAAAGATGCTATAAACAAAGACATGATGTGAAAGATACAGATTCCCGAATGAATAATTTAAGAGTAATCGAAAAAAATTAGCCTCGCTAACATCTAATGTTTTATTAAATCTATAATTTGTAAGATTATTTTATTAAAAATTTGCAACATTCATAATAATACGTACCTTTAGTTTCCAAACTAACCAAATATAGCCTTTAACCCTCGTCAATCGACGAGGGTTTTTTTGTACATTTTTAATAAAGATACATGAATGTTAAAGTTATGTTAAATATTCAGCCTGAGCTTTGATAAGCTCGCAATTGGTGTATATTTGTGTCAGGTTTATAATTGGTTAGTATTAAGGCTTTCATTCTCCCCGGATGAAAGCCTTATTTGTTTTAACCAAGTTTCGAAAACAACCATAGATTGGTTTTGGTTGTTAACCATAACCAATCTATGTACTAATGACCGAAATTGCTTACAAACACACTCGCCTAGAAGAACTTGACAGTGATGATATATCCCTTATTGATGCCGAATACGATCTGAGAAACTTCGATGTTCTAGACGGACATGAAGATAAAGTAGGAAAAGTTGTTGAATTGCTTTACGACATCCAATCGAAAAAGCTGCGCTACCTAGTTGTTGAATTATCAGGTGATGATCGGGAAGTAAGAAAAATTCTTGCACCAATTGGAACTGCTGAACTGCACGAGTCGGAAGAATATCTTGTAATACCAGCCCTGAACAAAGATCTGTTAAATGCTTTACCTGATTATGAACCAGGCGCCGTGAATCCTGGAGTTGAAAACATCGTCAGACTTGCTTATGCTGGAGAGGATTTACTTGCCGAAGGTTCCGGTTTAACAGGAAACGATGTATTGAACGAAGAGGAAAATTTTTACAGTCATTTACACTTTGATTTAGGAAAGCTTTTCGGCCGCAAGAAAAATGAAGCCGAATATATTAAAACCATTTGTGGCGTTTTTGACGATAGCCTTGAGGCTGAAAACTCAGTAAGTGATCTGATCAAGGAGGGTTTTAAGCAGGATTTGATCGAGTTATCTTCGAGCTTACAAGCAGATCATTCTGCAGGTGTAGATCCTAACGTAAATGGCGGCGGTATTGTGGTATGTATTAAAGTGCAAAACACCGATGAAGCATTCAGGGTTTCCGAAGTGATGAATATCAACGGAAGTGTATCAGTTTACGAAACAACGGATTAACTGCTTTATTTTTTTAAACCTCCAACATTAAGGACAAAACCCAGGCTAAATACCGAATTAGCGGCAGTGAGATAATTGCGGTTCTTTAATCCGAAGTTACTTCCAGTAGTATATTGCAATTGAAAAGCATCACTTACCTGCATTCTGGTAAAGAATACCGGTTCGATAAAAATATTGTCTTCAAATGGCTGAGTCGTGTTATCAATCTTGAATTTTTTCATATTCAGGTAGCTTCCGCGGATAGCCGTTCCATAATTTAAGGGAAACTTCTTGCCAAATAACCGCAGATCATTTTGCTTTTTTGAACTATAATTTACCTGTATAAATCCTTTAGAAAACACCATTTCTTGTCGTTCTAATAGCGGACTACCATTTGATGACTCCTTATTATAGATCCTTTCGCTTTTGCCGCGTCCTAAACCACCGTAAATTTCGAAGATGCGATTATTATCAGGGCCAAAGGTAGTGAAATAGCCGCCGCCCATTTCGAGCATAGTCTGACTAAAATCTTTTTTACGCTGATCACGATTGATGAAGGCGCCATTTAAGATCACACCAAAGTTGTCGGAAACTGCATAAGCCGAATTTAAGCTCACATTTCCCCGAAGCGATATATGGCCGCTGGCATTCAACTCACCTGCACTACTTAACATAGGTGTATTCGGAACATTGGGCATATATAAAGAAGAGCATGCGCTAAACAGTAACAAAGAAAAAAATAGAAGAGCAAGATTGCGTTTATTCATAATTCCTTAAACTCAAATCACAGGGTTTAGTACAAGCAAAAACAAAACTGTTTAAACTATGTGCTTTTAAAGGATTCAAAAGTACTGAATCAAATAATTAGTTAGCCTCTTAAAATCACTCTATGTATCTATAAATAGTCATAAATTAATTAGTGGCACTCGAAACTCATCCCTTATGCCGATTAGACACTATTATAGTTTTTGGCCTGAATATTGAATACTCAAATTAACTATAAGATAATAAACCACCTTCAAATCATTTGAATATTATGAAAAAATATAAAATATTTTCTTTCCTATGCGCACCTCTAATTTTAGTTAACTCGTGCGCTGTTAATCCCGTTACCGGGAAAAAACAAGTTGTTTTGATGTCTGAAGCACAGGAGATTGCTATGGGCCAGGAGGCCGATCCACAAATTATCGCACAATACGGACTCTATGAGGATAAAAGCCTGCAAGATTTCATTAATCAAAAAGGAAAGGCTATGGCAGCGGTTTCGCACAGACCAAACCTAAACTATCAATTTAGAGTGGTGGACTCGGAGGTTATCAACGCTTTTGCAACTCCGGGCGGATATGTTTATTTCACTCGAGGTATTATGGCGCATTTTAATGATGAAGCTCAGTTTGCTGGAGTTCTTGGTCATGAGATCGGGCATATCACTGCCAGACATTCGGTGGTTCAGCAGCGAAACGCAATGCTGGGCCAAGTAGGATTAATTGCCGGAATGGTTGTCTCGGAAACTTTCGGACAATTTGCGCAACAGGCATCACAAGGCTTAGGATTATTATTTTTGAAATTCGGTAGGGATGATGAACGTCAGGCGGATGAATTAGGTGTTGAATATTCATCGAAGATAAATTATGACGCACACCATATGGCTGACTTTTTCACCACTCTGGAACGCAGTTCTGCAAAATCTGGCAGAGAAGAACTACCAGATTTTCTTTCATCTCACCCAAATCCCGGAAGCAGAAATGTGACAGTGAAAAAATTGGCTACCGAATGGAAACAAAAGTTGAATCTTACCGCCGCTCAAGTTAACAGAAATACATATTTACAACGAATTGATGGTATTATTTATGGCGAAGATCCTAAGCAAGGTTTTGTAGAAAACAGTGCCTTTTATCATCCACAACTAAAATTCCAGTTTCAAATCCCGGCCAATTGGGCTCATCAAAATTCGCCACAAACATTTCAAATGGCACCTAAAGATGGAAAGGCAATGATGATGCTGACTATGGCGCCGGGTAAGTCTTTAGAGGAAGCGGCCAATGGAGTGCTTCAACAAAACAAATTGACTGTTGTGGAATCCAAGGAAACTACTGTAAACGGCTTAAGGGCTATCGCGATGGTTGCCGATCAACGACAGGAACAAGGAACGCTTAGAACCTTATCGTACTTAATCCAACAAGGCGATAATCTGTATTGGATGCTGGGTGTGAGTAACATCACCGATTTTAATAACTACAACAGGTATTTTAGCAGCACCATGCAAAGCTTTAAAACCTTAACAGATCCGTCTAAACTGAACAAGAAACCAGAGCGGGTTCGTATCAAAACAGTTAAACAGGCAACCACTCTAGACCAAGCCTTAAAAAGTTATAATACGCCGTCAACCCGCATGGAGGAGCTAGCCATCTTAAATGGAATGAAACTCACTGAAAGAGTAACGGCCGGAACAATGATTAAGGTCATCCAAGAATAAATCTCTTATTGCTTCTAGCAATAATTAATACTACTAAAAGGAATTAAAACATGCCAATTTATTGGCATGTTTTATTAAAAAGCTATCTTTGAACAAGGGGAAATTTTAATCAAGATACTTTTTGTTGATTAATCTAGTTTTTGGTTAGTATAAATGGAAAACAGCAAGGAATTTATCGGTTCTGGCATATTAGAATTGTATGTTTTACAACAGACTACTCCGGAAGAGACGCGCGAAGTAGAACTCGCTGCTGAGAAAGATCCATCAATAAAAAAAGAAATTCTCGAAATTGAACTCTCTTTGGAAAAATATGCAATGGCTCATGCAGTTGCGCCTAATCCTATCATTAAACCTTTCTTGTTAGCTACAATCGATTACTCAGATAGAATTGTGAATGGCGAACAACCAAGCTCCGTTCCATTATTAACTGAAAATTCAACTCCCGCTGATTATGAATCATGGATAAATCGTGCTGACATGAATTTACCGGAGGATTTTGATCAGGTTTATGCGAAGATCTTGAGTTCCACTCCTGAAGCAACAACTGCCTTGGTCTGGATAACGGAAATGGCACCGCAGGAAGTTCATGACGATGAGTATGAAAATTTTCTCGTTCTTGAAGGAACTTGTACAATTACGATTGAAGATCAAATTCACAACTTAGTTCCCGGCGATTATCTTGCAATCCCATTGCACAAAAGACATCACGTAACTATCACATCAGAAATTCCCTGCAAACTTATTTTGCAACGGGTAGCGGCCTGATAATTCTCGTCCCTTATTTTCATGGATTATTTTTCTTTCTGATATATTTGCGCCTTATCATAAAGTTAGCGCAAGCTATATTTTGACTTAATTGAATATAATGAACTCAAGAACTAAGATTAAAGATTTACTGAATACCAGCGAATTTGGGCAGGAGGTTACTGTTAAAGGTTGGGTAAGAACTTTTCGTAACAATCAGTTTATTGCAATTAATGATGGTTCTACACTAAATAATATACAAGCTGTTGTGGACTTTGCCAATACGAATGAAGCGATTTTAAAACGAATCACAACAGGAGCAGCACTTTCGGTTACCGGACAGCTTGTAGAATCTTTAGGTAAAGGTCAGAGGGTTGAGATTAAAGTTACACAACTGGAAATTTTAGGCGACAGCGATGCAGAGAAATATCCACTTCAGCCTAAAAAACATAGCCTTGAGTTTCTGCGGGAAATTGCCCATTTACGTTTTCGAACCAACACATTTAATGCTGTTTTTAAAATTCGCCATGCACTGGCATTTGCAATCCATAAGTTTTTCAATGACAAGGGTTTTGTTTACATGCACACTCCCATTATCACCGGCTCGGATGCTGAAGGTGCCGGAGAAATGTTCAGGGTTACCACGATAGATTTTGACAGTGTGCCAAGAAATGAAGACGGCACCGTTAATTTTAAAGAAGATTTCTTCGGAAAATCTACGAACCTGACCGTTTCTGGACAACTGGAAGGTGAGCTTGCAGCAATGGCTTTTGGCGAGGTCTACACATTCGGGCCGACTTTCAGGGCTGAAAACTCGAACACTACACGACACCTTGCCGAGTTCTGGATGATTGAGCCTGAAATGGCTTTTTATGATATCCACGACAATATGGATCTTGCTGAAGAATTACTGAAGTACGTCATCAAATACGCTTTAGATAATTGTCCTGATGAACTTGAGTTCTTAAAAAATCGTCTACTTGAAGAGGAAAAGCAAAAGGCTCAAAACGAACGCTCAGAGCTTGATTTGCTTGCAAAACTTAGTTTCTGTTTAGAGAACAACTTTGAGCGACTGACTTATACAGAAGCAATCAACATCTTAAAAAGCTCTAAACCGAATCAAAAGAAGCAGTTTAAATATTTGATAGACGATTGGGGTGCCGATTTACAATCGGAACACGAGCGTTATCTGGTAGAAAAACATTTTAAAAAACCGGTTATCCTAACCAATTATCCTGCTGCTATCAAATCGTTTTATATGCGCAGAAACGAAGGTGATTCTGAAGGAAAAGAAACGGTACGTGCAATGGATATTCTTTTCCCCGGGATTGGTGAAATTGTAGGTGGTTCGCAACGTGAAGAGCGCCTTGAAGTATTACAAAAACGCATGGAAGATTTACATATTCCAATCGAAGAAATGGATTGGTATCTTGATACCCGACGCTTTGGTTCGGCTCCACATTCCGGCTTTGGATTGGGATTCGAACGTTTAGTTTTATTCGTAACCGGAATGACTAATATCAGAGACGTTATTCCTTTTCCGAGAACCCCTAAAAATGCTGAATTCTAGATTAAGTTAAACAAAAAGTTCTTTTTTAAACTTTTGTTGACATGAAAACAGGAGAGCTTAAAACCAAAAATAAATTGAGCACTCCTGGCTCCGGCACTACGGTCTACATTGACTATTCGGAAGAAAAAAAGGTTCTGGAGGTTGGGTTTGATGGCGGGAAAGTATATCACTATCTAGAAGTTGAGCAAAGCGTTTGGATGAAATATAAAAGCTTAATACTTAAAGGAGAATCATCAGGAGTCTTTGTCAATACCCAAATTAAGCCTGTTTATCAATATATAGAAATACACTAAAGGGCTCAACTTGACAATTATGCTGATCAGAATCTACGAAAACAACCCGAACGAAAAAGCTATTAAGCAGGTTGTTGATGTATTGAAAAAAGGCGGCCTAATTATTTACCCTACCGATACCATTTACGGCCTGGGCTGTGATATCACAAATCAAAAAGCAATCGAAAAAATTTATCAGTTAAGAGGCATAAAGCCTGATAAAGCAAATCTTTCTTTTATCTGCTACGATTTAAGCCATATCTCAGATTATATAAAACCCATTAATAACGCCACCTTTCGTTTACTAAAAAAGGCACTTCCTGGTTCTTTTACTTTTATTTTGGAAGCTAACAGTAAAGTGCCAAAACTATTAAGTTCAAACAAAAAAACAGTGGGCATCAGGGTGCCTGATAATAATATTGCCCGTGAAATTGTGCGCATTTTAGGCAATCCGATTGTTTCAGCATCCATACATGATGAGGATGATATATTAGAATATTCCACCGATCCGGAGCTTATCTATGAAAAATACAAAGACCGGGTTGATCTGGTGATTGACGGAGGTTATGGCGATAATCTTGCTTCAACTGTTGTGGATTGTATTAACGGTGAATTTACCATATTAAGGCAAGGAAAAGGCGATCTGGAAGAGTTGCTTTAACTGTAAATTAAGTTGTTCTTATAAGTGCATTTATTTTGAATCCGAGCCCAAAGAGTCCTAAAAGGCTATTGGGGCAGTGCAAGTCAATTCAAATCTAACTTCATTCTTCGGGGAAACCAACTCAAGGTGGTGAATTTGACCGCTATATCATGAATCTCTAAACAAAAGTTTTTAATTGAATTACATTTGGTGATGGCAAAGTTTAATGTTAAAGTCTTCCGCGAATTCTTCCACTCAAGTTCTTCTGGAGGAATATTGCTAATCTTTTGTGTATTGGTAAGCCTTGTTATTGCAAATACTGGATATGCAGATAACTATGTTCAATTCCTCAATAAGGAGATCGGCCTAAATTCCGAATCCTTACACTTAAGGTATCCTGTAATACTCTGGGTCAATGATGGATTGATGGCGATTTTCTTTCTTCTTGTAGGCCTTGAGATAAAACGAGAGTTGGTCGAAGGCGAACTGTCGTCACCTAAAAAAGCCGCGCTGCCAGTATTTGCAGCAGTTGGAGGTATGCTTGTACCGGCTTTACTTTATGCCTTATTCAATAACAATACAACGACTTCAGGTGGTTGGGGAATACCGATGGCCACTGACATCGCATTTGCAATAGCTATATTAGCTATACTGGGAGACAGAGTACCAAACTCCTTGAAAATTTTCCTAACTGCGCTGGCGATCGTTGACGACCTTGGCGCTATTTTGGTAATCGCGTTATTTTATTCAACAGATATCCAAACGACATACCTGCTATATGCAGGAGGAATTCTTCTTTTGCAGGTGGTATTAAACAGACTTGGAATGAAGAACTTGATGTTCTATCTCATACCTGGATTGTTCATGTGGTACTTCATTCATTTATCCGGGGTCCACGCAACGGTTGCAGGAGTTCTTACCGCCCTGACTATCCCTACCACACCTGATGCGACAGAGTCACCATTGGAAAAGCTTGAGCACACACTCACAAAGCCTGTTAACTTTCTCATTATGCCCATATTCGCCTTAGCGAATACAAATGTTGAGTTTGTTGTGGGTATGGTGGAAGGGATCTTTAGTAATTTAAGCCTGGGGATTATTCTCGGTTTGTTGGCTGGTAAACCTATAGGAATACTGCTATTCTCATGGGTATCTGTTGCTTTAGGATTAAGTAGCCTTCCTGGGGGCACTAATTGGAAGCAAATCTCAGGTCTTGGTTTGCTTGCAGGGATAGGTTTTACTATGTCGATATTTATCGCGTTACTTTCGTTCTCAGATCCTTTATTTCAAACTCAGGCCAAATTCGCAATACTTATAGCTTCTTTAATTGCAGGAGCTAGCGGCTATATCTTTCTGCGATACGCTCATAACAGTAAGACACAAAGAGGTTGATACATCGAACTGTTTAAAGAAACTGACGAGGTCTAAGAATTGCTCAAATGCGAGAAAACGAAAAGGCTTTTTTTAACCGCGATTTAATTAGATCATTCCCAGGCTAATCCTAAATGGTATTCCGGCCTCAAAATCCCTTCCAGACACTTTTTCAAACTCATTTAGCGTTTAAATGATTACTAGGATTGCCCGGATCTAGGAGCATATTTAACCGCATTATTAACCAGGTTAACTACCTGGTCGATTCTGTGCATATCGAATCAGATGTTTAATTTTTCATTCGATTCGCTTCTGATTCTAAACCGGTAGAACGACGTCTTTCAGGTTTGTTCTCCTTGCTTCCAAACCGGTAGCTTAAACTAAAACTCACTACACGGCTTTCCCACTTGTTCATGAAATTGAAATTCATATTTGAGTATTTGGTGGCACCCTTGTTTATCTGTGTGTTTAGCACATCATTTAGACTAAGCTTCAAATTGACTTTACTATTGTCAAACGACTTACGAAGGCCGATATTTACGAAAGGCGCATTTTGTATTCTAAATATGCCGTACTGTAGCGGTGATCTATACCAGCCCGAGATTTCAGCACCTATCGTCTTGGTAATAGTAAACTGGTTATCAGTGTTTATTTGAAAAGCCGTTTTATTTACTTCTAGCCTTTCGCCAAAAAGATCCGATGTGAAACCTAAATTAAAGACTTCGGCATTGGTGTTCATGCTCCACCACTTTCTGACAGGGACTGGCACAAAAACATTAAAAGAGTAAACAGTTTGGTTGTCAAGATTCCGTTCTTGAGCGTAAGTTACCTTTGTTGCATTGTTTTGTTCGGTTATTTGCGTCATCACATCAGTGGTCTTACTATAACTTAAATTTGCGGTCATCGCTCCTTTAAAAGTATAAGATAATTGAGCCGAGTTGCTGTATTGCGGATTTAGGTATGGATTGCCTTGCTCGAAAGTGTATTTGTCAAGAAGATTTACAAAGGGATTCAATTTGTCGTAGCTAGGTCTGTCGATTCGGCGACTATAGGAGATTCCTAACTGATGATCTTTGCCCATTTTGTGACTTAAGGAGACGCTCGGAAAGAGTTGAAAATAATCTCTTGGTACTTCACTATTTAACGTAATCGAATTTCCGTTAGAATTAGTATGCTCCCCACGCAAGCCAAGTTGCACGGTTGTGCTCTTATATTCTTTATTTAGATTTATATAAGCCGCATTGATGTTTTCTTTGTAAATAAAGTGATTCGACCGGTCTCTATTTGAGATCCAGGTAGAGCCACTTAAGGTTGAAAATTGTAGATTATTGTCGGTAGTTACCCAACTGCTTTTCAATCCAGTTTCAATCTTAAAGGTCTTGGAAACGGGGTGCGTGTAATCCAGTTTTGCCGATACTACTTCAATTTTCGATGGCGCCAGGTTATTTATAAATTCTACCGGAGCGTTATCCTTAAAGTTTGAGTAATAACTATCGCGAAACTCATTGCTTCTTCCATTATAGTTTGAATAATCCGCATCGATGGTAATCTCCCTTCCTAACGTATCAAGATTGGTTTTAAAATTTAAATTATATGCCATGTTTGCATACTTCTGCTTATTTCGACCAGAAACATCAATACTGCTGTCGGTACTAAATCCCTCTTTGAAAATTGCTGTTCCGCTCCGCGACTTTTCGTTAACAGAGTTATCATAACCATTTACTAAAAAGCCAATAGTTGTTTTCTTTGTAGCAAACAGGTCGACT
>DASWMZ010000161.1:0-1906 GCA_036399495.1 Pedobacter sp. | reverse complement strand
TTTAATCAATGTTTTCTATCAGTTGGTGGTTCTGATATTCGATTATCCGCTGATAAAATGGGCGATTGGTTTGGCTTTTGGGATTGTGTTTATCTGGATTGCTGCTACTTTTGAAACTCGGCGCGATCGCATTTCTGCTTTTGTGCAGCATTGGGTTGTACAATTGCAATCTTGGGAGTAAATTTATTAGGACTTACGCACAGACTCTAATTGTAAGGTGCGCAGTGCGCACCTTACCACTACAGATAGTGTAAAAATTGATTCCTTGCGTAAGTCCTGTTCAGAAGCCATTTTTGCCTGGGTTTTTGTCTAATTTCCGCCATAAGGAGGGTTTATCTCCCATCTTGGTTTAGATAAACCATTATCTAAACTAGAGTAAACAATATCTATGCGGCCATCCCCAAAGTTATAAGTGCTATGAGTAAACCTGATAAATAATTGTTCGGTAGTTTTAGTTAAATAAACTTTACCCCCTCTTGAAAGTCCTTTATATTTCTCTGGTAATTCTATGTCTTATCGACATTCATCTAGCTTAAACTCCTCTTTATCTAGCTGAAAATATTGAATGCAGCTTCTTTTACCATGTAATGTTCTTGCTTTAATCAGACCCACTATGTATTCTCTATGCTTAAGATAAAGATTTAAGTTATTAATAGGAATGCTTTGATATCCATTATGAATAAATCCAAATCCGAAAAACCCAAAACCTAAAGCAACAAGAATCAACATAAATATATATTCTTTCTTTTGTTTTCTGTTCTGATTAATGCTAATAATTATTTTCTTTAAAACTATTATATTCAAAATAGCGATCGGGAAGCCAATGAAAAGTAATATGAATGCAAGACTTACTCCCGTTTGAGGTAAATATATTTCCCAAAAAGGAAAGCAATAATTAGTCGCTGATATTGTTAAGTAGAATACAATAACTGAAATTCCCAGGGAAGTTAGCCAAGAACGCCGCTGTAATAAAAGCCAGAATAGCCAGAATAAAAAAGATACAGTAGCTAATATTGCAAGATATGAAGTAGCTAATATTGCATATGACATGATTGGAAACCCTCCTAATTTATTTTCCTATTAAACGCTTAACCCGATGAAATTATACTATCTTTAGCACAATTTTTTGTTTTTCAATAGATCCCCAACTTCTTCAAGAATTTGGGGATCTGGGTATTCTGTTTTTTTATCTGCGTTTAATCTAACTCTAAATCGTGAGGTCGATCGAACATAATTTCAAATATGCCCGATCGTACAAACCGACGCAAAGCCCTGACACGATCCTCAGCATCTTGGCGATTGCAGAAACGGGCAACAGTGTGATTTCCAGCATCAGGCAAAACCCGCACAATTGCCCAAGGTTTGGCATAATCCGGCCTTAAGAAATCAGGGCTTTTCGTTAGTTGCTGTGCCGGCAGTGCATTTACTTGCGGATTTGAAGAATGTTCGGCAATTATCTTCGCACCTGCTTTTCGGAGAATGTCGAGTGACTCGATGAAAATAACATGACGATTGCGATCGAAATTTAGGTAAAAAAATAGAGACAGGCTTTTCGGCCTGTCCCCCAAGATAACATCTGTATTTCCATCAACATAGAACCGCTATGTTAAGAAATATCTGAGGTGCGTGACGCTTAATTTTCACCAGTGAGTCAAAGATTTATCGCTGTCACGCACCCTACAACTGAATTAAAGGGTCAAAGCGAATTCAGGCAATTTCGGCTCAGAAGAACCATCAGGTAACACCTTAACTTGACCGTTTTCATCCACATCAACGATCGCCTTTTGGCCATCTTTCAGTTTCCCAGACAGCATTTCCTCAGCCAGTACATCTTCCAACAACCGCATGATTGCGCGCCGCAAAGGTCGAGCACCGTAGCTGGGATTGTAGCCTTCTGCAACTAACA
>DASWMZ010000160.1:0-5412 GCA_036399495.1 Pedobacter sp. | reverse complement strand
ACGCCCCAAGCGCCATCAGTTCTATTATTGAAAGCGTTTTCTTTACCACCGCCATATTCAGGGAATTCTCCACTAACTGTAATTATACCTGAACCTACCGGATCAGTACGATCTACCAATGGACCTCCAACGCGAACCACAGCTATAGTAGTAGTGGCCGTTTTAGTGCTATCCTGAACTGACCTTGCAGTAATAACAACAGATCCTTCTTTTATTGTTGTTACCAAACCGCTACTGTCTACAGTCGCTACTTGTGC
Organism: Pedobacter sp.; assembly: GCA_036399495.1. GTDB lineage: Bacteria > Bacteroidota > Bacteroidia > Sphingobacteriales > Sphingobacteriaceae > Paradesertivirga. Next base: position 5,155 of record DASWMZ010000160.1, on the reverse strand, counting down.
ATCACTGGTTTCCCAGGTTATTCCCTGGAAGGCGGTTGCTGGGGTAACACTGGCTGTCAGCCTTTGTTGTGCACGTACGTCTAACGTATCCGATTCAGCAGCTAAATTAACCCCAGTTACAGGAATTAGCCTAGGAGGAGCAAACAATTCTACTTCGCCCACCCGAACTTCCTTCTTAGAACCATTATTCGCAGTAATTTCCAAGCGATAAGCGCTGTACTCTGTACTGTTATTAACAGTAAAGATTTGAGTTTGCTTCCTGCTTGCAAAAGCAATATTTGATCGAGTATCTATTGCAACATAATCCGCAGGGAAAGTCGCATTTGCTACATTAGTTCCATATAGTGTCCAGCTTTTAGGATCTGCTTCAACTGATTTTTTATCGTTGTCTTTATCGCTTGCCGCTGAGGTTACTGTATATTTAGACACTGCATATTTTTCAGTGCCGTCAAACTGAAACTGAATCCATGAAGTTGGCTGGGAGTCAATCCACTGCGTATCAGGATTATTATCAAAGGCATTTCTTTTTGCAGCACTAACCTTAGATTTAGCATCTTCACCTCTTGCGGTAACAATGCCTGAACCTACCGGATCAGTACGGTCACTTAAAGTAGCACCGGTCAACTGCGCCAGAGAAAAACGTGATGGTCCCTGATAAGCCTCATTTTTCCAGGCTATCTTCCGGCTAATGCTCGTTCCCTTCAGTCCGTCATCATCACCGATATTGACTTCCATTCCTATAAATTGAAGCTCGGCAGGGGAGGAAATCCCAAGTGCCGAAAAAGGCACTTTTAGCTCTACATTATAACCCGTTGTACCTACATTGGATGTTTGTGCGATAACGCCGACAGGGGCATCTTGTATCGACCAGTTCTTCCATTGTTTAAGTACGCCTCCGGGGCTGATAAACAACTGATAATCGTGGGCACCCCACGCATCCGGCCTTTCACCGTTGCCATTAAGGAAAATTTCAACGTTATCGTCATCATACCATCTATCGGAATCCACCTTGCGTACATCATCCGTTACCGCAATATGCAGGTATAAATTGGCCGCATCCCAGGAAGCTGTCCAGTTTGCACTTAAATCTTCAGCGCTCGCCGGAGCAGTGCCGCCCGCGAGTACAGCTATAGGTGAAACAGGACCTGTGTAAGTAGCCGTCTCTCTGCTGCCATCAATGGCTGGTGTAGATACGGTTTTAGGAATAGTGACATCAGCCACCGGGTCTGAAGTTCTTACCATAAACTCTCGAACAGCCGAACGGTTGCCCGATCTATCAACAGCTACCAGGCTAAACGAGTAATTGGTGCTTTTGGTCAATCCTGTAAGAGAGAAGGAGGTATCCTGAACAAGTTTAGTTGGAAACAGGGAGGAACTAAATTCATAATAAGCAATGCCACTGCCCCCTGTATCAGGAGTTACTGGCCAGGACAGGGAAATCGTTTTTTCGGTTACGTTTGCAGTGGGAACTGCAGGTTGCGAAGGCACTACATTGTCCATAATCGTTCCGCCCCATTCTATCGCACCAAGATCCGGAACATTACTGGCCTGAACTCCGTCCTTATAGAATCCCAGCGAATTACCTTCATCAATAGCAAGTGTCTGGGTAGTCGAATTATCTTGTAATTTAAAATCGTCAATACTTCTCTGGTTGTAAGGAGTAGTTCCAAATTTCGGACTAACGAAAAGCTTAGCAGCTAAACCGCTCTGTACCGATGCACTGTCAATATTATTGATGTACATAGCCTTGCCGAGGTTAAACCCAAAGGGTTCGGGGGATAAATTCGGCGGACTACTTAAAATATTGTTAAAGATGGAATTTCTCTCTCCATTATTCCCGTAGTCGTTATAATTGCCAATGCTAAACATAGCATTGGTGGCCACGCTAACCAGCCCGTTACCAATAAGTGTGTTATTGTACACTTCAACATCAACTCCTCCGCTTAGCAGCATGGGAGTAAACATATCGGTTACTACGTTATGGTCAACAATAAGACGTATCAGGCGTATCGTGGAAGGCGGCGTATCATTTCTTGCATCTCTACCAAAATCTACGTAAAGGCCATGTATTAATGAAGCCTCCGGATGATTACCGCGACCATTTGTAAAGAAAATATAGTTATGGTCAAGTCGTACCCAATTAAAATCCTGACCTGCAAAATCAATGGCGCCGCTGTCGCCGGTTCTCAGGCAAAAATTAAAAATGGTATTGTGGTGTATACGTGCTACACCCTTGTTGTTTTCACTGCTGTTTCTTAAATTAGGATAGTAAATACCACAATGCGCAGTATTAGAGATCACGTTATTGCCGATATTCTGATCGTAACCTACTTTTCGGCCGGTATTAAGAGCACCGGCATTAGAAAGCATATAGTTTGTGCTGTTAATCTTATTCCCAAAGCATTGGTGCCGGTCACCCTGAAGACTGACGGCCGAGGTGGCCGAATATTTAATGATGCAATTAGACAATATGTGATCTCTTCCATTCAGTACCACTCCGGTCCAGCCATTATGTCCCTGCTGCCAGTTGGCCGTAAGAACCTGATGGGATACGTATCTGATAAACAGGTTATTAAATGTAACACCGCTGCAAGAACTGGTAGGACCTTCCGTGTTGTTCTCGGCATAGGTAGCCGTGGCTACCGAACAGCCGAAAAGCTGAAATCCTTCCACTTTATAATTAGAGGCAAGACCATTTCCTGCAAAGGCGAAGTACCTGGTTTTTGAGTTGACATTGCGTTCCGGTGTGGAATTCGGTATACCCTCATCAAAGGTTTTAACGTATAAAGTAGTTCCCTTTTTATACCACTCTCCTCTACCAAGCATACCATTAATATCTGCCTCAGTCATGATGGCCGGGTTGGGATCAAACAAATAGTATTCAGTACCTTCTCCTCCCTCCGAATTGGGGCCACTAATGGTCCAGGGGGCATTAGTTCCCGCCCGATAATAATTAACGGTAATAGAGCCGGGGCCAACATTTAGCACCTTTGCAATATAGCCTTGGCCATCTTTGCCGTTATGTGCCAGGTTGATAAAGATCTTCGCGCCTATCCATTTTGGATTTCCGTCAAACTCAGAATCTAATATAGTAGTTGATGTATTGGTTACGTATGTTGCTCCGTCTGCTCTGGCCATAGTAGGCATAGCAATATCGGTAGAAATATTATGAGGCCAGCGAAGCTCATGCATCATAGTGGTATCAAGGAAAAGCTGGTTTTCACCAAAGCCCTTTTTATCAGATCCCGGATCGAATGTCCGGTTTTCTTCCCTTTGGTAAACGTCCCTGGGACTATAAAGATCACGCCATGCCGTCCCTGTTGTATTTATTTTGTACGTTGTGCCAACAGCCTGTGTCCAGAGTCCACTACCATTTGATGGTTGCCCGATCAAGTCGGTACCGTTAATGATAACATCACTTGGAGTACCAATAGCAGGCATATTTTCGGGCCTGAAAGTAAGGCCATCTTTAGTAATGCTTACCTGTTGGCGGTAAACGCCCGCCCGTACAAGTATCGTAGAATTAGGACCAGACGTAGTAGCCATATCGTGCGCTTTCTGAAGCGTCGCATAAGGACTTGCTGACGTTCCGTTGCCATTATCGTCGCTTCCGTTCGTAGCTACGTAGATTTGTGCCCATGCAGAGCCGGAGGCTGCCGTACATAATAATAAGGCAATAAGCAGCACTTTGCTCTTTCGCCGTTTTTTGATTAAAAATAAAAGTGTATTCATATAGGTTAATTGGGTTTTTATTAAGTAATATAGGTTTTAATGGTTTATAATTAATTGCTTCTGATTATCAAATACGCTGAATTAGTGTCGCAAATTTTACAGTCAGGATCTGAAGAATATTGCCAGTGGGAATGTGCACAAAAGCAGTTATTTCGATAGCGCGGTATGAAGTACCTAAGTCCAACCATAAAAAAGCCGAAATAGCCTTTTTAATTTTTGCAAACTTGTGCAAATCACTCATGTCTTCTATAGTTTTTTAACAATTGCTATTCGATTGCCAATGATTGGCAACCTTTTCTCAAATCTTCCGTAGTAAAATCTTTAATGTCGCGCCAATCACAACTTGCATAATGCTTTAAGTAGACTTTGAATTTTAGTATAAAAGCAAACGCTATAGTTCAAAACTAGAGGATATTGAATTTTTAAATGTTCGTCTAAACGGAGACGAACAAGTAAACACCAAATTGTTGTTCGTCTCTGTTTAGACGAATAACAGGTGAAAGCTAGGGGACCAGATACTCTAATCGGTCGGGGCCATTGTATGCATGGAAGTAAGAAGCAGAAGCAATGGTTAAACTGATTATGTGGAGCTTTATAATTTAAAAAAACGAATTGGTTTATGAAGACGATTTCGGCGGAGCAGCGATAGATTGATTGCTGATTTGCCCATCAGGTCGTCATTTCGGTGCAGGCAGTAATTCTATAATGCGGAGCAAAATCACCCATCCGTTATAAGGTATTACGATCGCGATCGAGTCGGCGATGACGCTCCCGGCGTTTATCTACCTTCCTAGATGGATTCTAAGGCAGCGCAATAACCCACACCTGTATAAATATTTATGAATTGCCGATCTAGTCGGAAATGAAAACAATTCCCTGCCTTATGACAGCAAAAGGGCCGCCCTTTAGAGGCGGCCGTTTGCAAACCAAACTAATATAGCTTGCTATTCTATAATTACTTTAGAGCTGAACCCGGTATTTGCACCGGTAATACGTATTACCTAGATACCCTGTGGAACTGCACCAATGTTCAAACGCTCACTAATTCCGTTACGCGCTGTCGGTAGACATCGCGCTCGCGAGTGGGCCTGGCTCGGTCAGCCGCTTCTACGCCGCCTGCGGGTCGGCCGCTCCCCTATCGGCAGCGGCCGACCCGAACGCAGGCAACCCTTCGAAGCGGAAATTTATCTATCAAGGGATTACACCCTTGAAGACTCCGCTGGTGTTGAGCCACTCTTGTTGGTTTTGTTTATTCTCGGAGGTAATGTCTAGCTTGCCGTCGTTGTTGATATCGTGGACGCGCAACCAAGTGATCCATGGGCCGGTGCGGCTCATGTTATCGCGCATGCGAGAAATGGAGAAATCCTCAAAAACTCGAGGTGCGACAGGGGAGACGAGTTGAATATAGAAACCCCGATACCAA